>NZ_JBFTSF010000070.1:0-25128 GCF_056399905.1 Cupriavidus sp. 01L46 | reverse complement strand
TGGTATTCGATGCGGTGCGTGGCGTGCTGCCGCGCACGGATTGGCTATTGCTGGCTTGTCCGCTGACGGCGCAAACGCGTGGGCTGGTGGACGCCGATGCGTTGGCTTTGCTGCCGGCGGGTGCCAGATTGGTGAATGTGTCGCGGGGCGAGGTGGTGGATGAGCTGGCGCTGATCGAGGCGTTGCGGGCCGGGCGCCTTGCGGGTGCTTATCTGGATGTGTTCGCGCACGAGCCGCTGCCGGCGGATTCGCCGCTGTGGACGTTGCCTAATGTCATTGCTACGCCGCATAGTGCGGGATTTTCGGATGGGAATGCAGGGCGGGTGGCTGGGATTTTTCTGGATAATCTGCGGCGTTGGCGTGTTGGCGAGGGATTGAGGAATTTGGTGGGGTGAGGGGGGTGCTGCAATTTCAACGTTAACTTCAACTTCAACTGCTTAACGTCAAGGGCAACTGCAGTTTCACCACCCCTGCGGGGCGGCGACCTACTTTTTTGTCTTGCCAAAAAAGTAGGCAAAAAAGGCGCGCCATACGGCCTAAGTGAACCTTGACGGCTCGCTTCGCATCGCGCTTGGGTGATTTCCGCCTGACGGGCGGGAATCACGGCTACAACGAATCGCTAGTTTGCCGATGCCGCAGGTCTGCTCCCCTTTCCCACTTGTGGGAGAGGGGCCGGGGGAGAGGGCGGGCGCTTGCCATTGCGATGCCCTTCGCGTTCCTGTTTGCTTCAGCCAGCGCTAACCGGCGTGAACGTCGGTACCGGCGGCCCGTCGTCCGTCGGTGTGAACGTCAGCTTCACTTCCTGCCCGATGCGCACGGTATCCAGGTCGCAATCCACGATGTTGGTCATCATGGTCACGCCTTCTTCCAACGTCACGTAGGCAATGCAGAAAGGCGTGGGGCCGGCACGGCGGGTGACGCTGAACGAGTAGATGGTGCCCCGTCCCGAGGCCTGCTTCCATTCGGTCTCGCCCATGCAGAACGGGCACAGCGTGCGCGGGTACCAGTGGGGCTTGCCGCAGGATTTGCAGTGCTTGACCAGCAGGCGGCCTGCGCGGGCGGCTTCCCAGAACTCGGTGTTGTCCGGGGCAACCTGCGGGGCTTTGAGGGGAGTCGCGGTGTAAGGTGTGCTCATCTTATTACTCCCGTTCCAGGATGACGGTGGCGCTGCCGTGGCGCGAGCCGAGGTAGCCGCCGGTGCCCTGGGCCAGGGCCAGGTCGCAGTTCTTGACCTGCACGGCGGGATGGGCTTCGCCGCGCAGCTGGCGCACCGCTTCGATCACCTTGGTGATGCCGCCGCGGTTGGCCGGGTGGTTGTTGCACARGCCACCGCCGTCGGTGTTGAAGGGCAGCTTGCCCACGCCGGAGATCAGGTTGCCGTCGGCCACGAACTTGCCGCCTTCGCCCTTCTTGCAAAAGCCCAGGTCTTCCAGCTGCATCAGCACGGTGATGGTGAAGCTGTCGTAGATCGAGGCGTACTTGATGTCGGACGGGCGGATGCCGGCCTCTTCAAACGCGATCGGGCCGGAGATGGCGGCGCCCGACCAGCTCAGGTCGACCATGCCGCCGAGCTGGCCTTTGACGGCTTCGCCGGCGCCGCGGATTTTCACCATGGGGCGCTTGAGCTTGGCCGCGATCTCCGGGCGGGCGACGATCAGCGCGCCGCCGCCGTCGGACACCACGCAGCAGTCGAGCTTGCGCAGCGGATCCGAGATCATCGGCGAATTCAATACGTCCTCCACCGTCACCACATCGCGCAGCATGGCGTGGGGATTGTGCTGCGCATGGTGCGAGGCCGCCACCTTGATCCAGGCAAGCTGTTCGGCGGTGGTGCCGTACTGGAACATATGGCGCATTGCCACCATCGCGTACAGGTTCACGGTCACCGGGCTGAACGGCGCCTCGAACGGCTGGTCGGGCAGGTTCGCGCCCCAGTTGCGCGCCTGCGTGCCGCTCGAGCCTTCCGAGCGCGGGCGGCCTGCCAGCGTGATCAGCGCCACATTGCACTTGCCGGCGGCGATAGCCTGCGCGGCGTGCGAGACGTGGACGATATACGCCGAGCCGCCGGTATCGGTGGAGTCGACGTGGCGCACCTTCAGGCCGAGGTAATCGACCATATTGAGCGCGCCAAGGCCAGGCGCGTCACCCGCGCAGAAATAGCCGTCCACGTCCTGCAGGGTGAGGCCGGCGTCTTCCAGCGCGCCCTTGGCGGACTCGGCGTGCAGTTGCGCGACGGATTTGTCCGGTGCCTTGCGGGTCGGGTGCTCGTAGGCCCCGACGATATAAGCCTTGCCATTGATGCTCATGGGTCTCCCTGGTTGTTGTCCCGGATACGTTGGTGTGCGGTGATGACTATGGACTATGGACTATGGACTATGGATTAAAGACTATGGCTATAACCCAAGTCTTGCGTTCTTGCTTGTTGGCGCGAGCGTCAAGGTGCGCGCCCGTACTGCTCGCGCAGGTCGCGCTTGAGCACCTTGCCGATGGCGTTGCGCGGCAGTTCCTGCGACAGCTCCAGCGCGGCCAGGCGCTGCATCTTCTCTAGCCGGCCATTCACCCAGTCCAGCAGCGCAGCGGCTTGGGCGGTGGCGCCGGGCCGCAGCACCACGAAGGCGACGGGCGTTTCGCCCCAGCGCTCCGAGGGCACGCCGACCACCGCCGCGTCCGCGATGTCGGGATGCCCGAGCAGCACCGCTTCGATGTCGCTCGGGTAAATGTTGAAGCCGCCCGAGATGACCATGTCCTTCTTGCGGTCCATCAGGATGAGGAAGCCGTCGGCGTCGAAGTAGCCAACGTCGCCGGTGCGGATAAAGCGCTTGCCGGTGGCGTCGAACCACTCGGCCTCGGCGGTCTTCCCGGGGTGATTGTGGTAGCCGGACATCATCGCGGGGGAATGCCCGACGATCTCGCCTGGGGTGTCGCGCGGCRCATCGGCGGGGAGCTCGCACCCTTGATCGTCCAGCAGCCGCATATCGGTGTCCGGCGAGGGGCGCCCCACCGTATGCAGCTTGTCCGGGTGCTCATGCGCGCGCAGCTCGCAGCGCCCGCCGCCCTCGGTCATGCCGTAGTACTCGATCAGCGAGCCGGGCCAGCGTGCCAGCACCTGCGCCTTGAGCGCGGCGGCAAAGGGCGCGCTGGTGCAGAACTTATAGCGGAACGATGACAGATCGGTGCCGGCAAAGTCGGGGTGGGCCAGGATGCGCTGGTATTGCACCGGCACCAGCATGGTATGGGTGACGCGGTGCCGTGCGGCAAGCGCCAGGTACTGGCCGGCATCGAACTTGCGCATCAGCACCACGGTGCCACCCAGCGACAAGGTGGGGAACAGGCTGACCAGTGTGGTGTTGGAGTACAGCGGCGTGGATAGCAGCGCCACGGTGTCCGGGCCATAGCCGCCCTGGGTGGCGCGCTGCACGTGCGACGAGCGCATGCCGAACGGCTGGATGATGCCCTTGGGCACGCCGGTGGTGCCGGATGAATAGATCAGGTTGAAAGCCCAGTCGGGCTGCACGTCGACCGGAGCCGGACGGGCATTTTCGGAGGCCAGCCACTGGCTGAAGGCAAGGCCCGCGCGGCTGTCGTCCAGCGCGATGCAGGGAATGCCTAGCTCGGCCTCCAGCCCGTGCAGGGCCTCGCGCGTGCTGGCATCGATCAACAGCCGGCGCGCCCCCGAGTCCTGCACCATGCCGCGCAGCGTCTGCGGGTTGAGCGAGGGCGACAGCGGCGCCACCGCCACGCCCGCCCGCAGGCTGCCGAGGAAGGCGGCGACGTATTCGATCGAAGTGGCCGCGCAGATGGCGACGGCGCCTTGTGCCGGCACACCGTCCCGCTGCAGCGCGGCGGCAACGCGGTCGGCAAGCCGGTTGAGGCTGGCGAAATCCACGCTGCGTTCGTCCAGCACCACGGCCGGATGCCGCGGCCGCAGCGCGGCTTGGGCGTCGACGAGGGCGGCGAGAGGGGTGAAGTCAGTGCTTGTCGGTGACATAGGGCTGCCGTTGGGCTCTTGGGGTGCGCTTGGATGTCTCATTCATGGCTGGCTGGCCTGCCGCCGCTGTGAAAGAGTGTCGCGCCTTGTGCCGGGTTCGACAATTTGGCTTTTTGGAAGAGGGGCTTGCCGGGAATGGTTGTTGCGGCGCACAAACTGGCGCGGAGGCAAGCGAGCGGGCAAGCGAGGGGAGGGGCGCTGCGGAGGGAGACGAAGAGAAAACCAGCTTGCGGGGTGGCCCGCGATGGCGCCACCCTATGGCCGAATCAACCTGTGAGGGAATCAGCCCATGGCCAGGGCCGCTGCGCTCATCTGCTGCTCGGGCGAGGCCTTTTCCATGGCCTTGACCAGCGCGCCACTGGCGCTGGATATCGCACCGGAAATCGAACCCATGGCCTGGTTCAGCGCTGCCAGGCGAACCTGCTTCTGGTCGGCGGAGAGGTTCTGGGCCGAGGCCACGGCTTGCAGTTCCTGCTGCTTGCGCGCCAGCTCTTCGCGCAATTCACGGATTCGCTTGAGCAGCTCCTTGGCCGTATCCGGCAGGTTGCTGTTGTCGATATCGCTGTTGCGGCCGCTGGAGCCGGCCGGCTTGCCTGCCGCCAGCGTGCGGCCAGCCGATGAGAGATCGACATGGATGCCATCGGATGACTTGCCGCCGCCCGACTGGCTGGCGGGCGCTGCCTGGCTGGTGGTGGCAAGGCTGGCTGCGCCGGCCAGGGCCGTGGCGGCCGCAAACTGGCCGCCGGTGGAGGACGCCGGATCGATCGTGCTCATCGGATTTGTTCCTTCGGGTAGTGCGCGAACGCACGGGAGGCGGCCGCGCGCGGCGCACCTGGGTACCCGGGTTTAACGAACACGTGAAGCAGATCTGTAGGGCAATGCAGGTAATTTTGTGATGTCGGCGGCTCTGGGTGCGGCAATAAGTTAATTGAGCGCCTCAAAAAGCCGATGCCACGGGACGCGCCTTGCGATAAAGGATGAGGGTGGCCAGCAGCCCGCATGCCGCGGCAAAGCTCATCCAGTAGCCCGGCGCGGCCTTGTCGCCGGTCATCTCGATCAGGTAGGTCGAGACCGCCGGCGTAAAACCGCCAAACACCGCCGTGGCAAGGCTGTAAGCCAGCGAGAAGCCGGCCACGCGCACCTCCACCGGCATCACCTCGGTCAGGGCCACCACCATGGCGCCGTTGTACATGCCAAAGAGGAAGGACAGCCACAGCAGCACGACCAGCATGCGCTCAAAGCTCGGCGCGCCCGCCAGCCACGACAGCGCGGGATAGGCGGTGACCAGCGCGATGGCCGAAATGGCCAGCAGGATAGGGCGGCGGCCAATGCGGTCGGACAGGGCACCGCCGATGGGCAGCCAGATAAAGTTGGAAATGCCTACGCAGAGCGTGACAACAAGGCTGTCGGCCGTGCTGAGCTTGAGCACTGTCTTGCCGAACGTGGGCGTATAGACGGTGATCAGATAGAAGGTGGTGGTGGTCATTGCCACCAGCAGCATGCCGGCGAGCACCGTGCGCCAGTTGCGCAGCATGGAGTCGAATACCTCGCGCGTGTTCGGATGGTGCCGGCGGGTACGGAACTCCTCGGTCTCCTGCAGCGAGCGGCGCAACACGAAGAGGAACGGCACGATCAGGCAGCCGATAAAGAACGGAACGCGCCAGCCCCATGCCCCCAGTGCATCGGCCGTCAGCCAATGGTTGAGCCCGAAGCCGAGTCCGGCTGCCACCACGATGGCGATCTGCTGGCTGGCCGACTGCCAGGCGGTATAAAAGCCCTTATGGCCCGGCGTGGCCATTTCGGCCAGGTAGACCGATACGCCGCCTAGCTCCGCGCCCGCCGAGAAGCCCTGCAGCAGCCGCCCGATCAGCACCAGCACCGGCGCCAGCACGCCGATGCTGGCATAGCCAGGCACGAGCGCGATCAGGATGGTCCCGCAGGCCATGAGCGACAGCGTCACGATCAGGCCCTTGCGGCGTCCCACCTCGTCGATGTAGGCACCCAGCAGGATGGCGCCGAGCGGGCGCATCAGGAAGCCTGCGCCAAACACGGCGAAGGTCAGCATCAGCGAGGCGAACTCGCTGTTTGCCGGAAAGAAGGTGTGGGCAATGTAGGTGGCGTAGAAACCGAACAGGAAGAAGTCGAACTGTTCGAGGAAGTTGCCGCTGGTAACCCGCAGGACCGCGCCCAGCTTTGAGGATCCAGGCACTGCCGCGCCTGCCATTTCCGCTTGCATCGCCGGTCTCCTTCGCCACGCCGTCCCGGCTATCCGCCGCCTTTCGCGAAAGGTCGGCTAGCCTGCGCGGGCGCGCTTGTGCTGGTCAATATATGTCTTGCAAGCCGCCAGCGCCAGTCCCGCATGTGTGAGGCGCGAGCGGCGAGGCACACGCCCCCGGTGCCTCGCCCGATACTCACGCGCCGCGAAACACGGCGGGGCGTTTCTCCACGAAAGCGCTGGTGCCTTCCCGCGCGTCTTGCGAGGCCGCGGCGATCATGAACTGCATCGCCTCCACCGCCAGCCCCTCGTCGATGGKCAGGTTGATGCCGCGGGTGACCGCGCGCAGCGACGCGGTGACCGCAATCGCGGAATGCCGCGCGATCCGCTCGGCCAGCCGCAGGCAGGCGGGCAGCAGGTCGGCGGCGCTCACCACCTCGTTGAGCAGGCCGAACCGCAATGCGCTGTCGGCATCGATGGCCTCGCCGGCAAGGATCATTTCGTTTGCCCGCTTGCGGCCCACGTGACGCGGCAGGCGCTGTGTGCCGCCAAACGTGGGCGGGAAGCCCAACTTGATCTCAGGCTTGGCAAAGGTGGCATGCCCGGCCGCGATGGCCAGGCTGCAAGCCTCCACGATCTCGCAGCCACCGCCGAAGGCCAGGCCATTGACCGCAGCGATGACCGGCTTCGGGAACGTTTCGATGCGCCGCGTCATGGCTTGTCCCTGCAGCAGGAAGCGGCGCTGCGCTTGCTCGGGGGAGGCCGCGATGTCCGGCGCGAAGCCGGCAATGTCGGCCCCCGCGCTGAAGGCCCGCGAGCCGCGGCCAGTCAGGATCACGCAGCGCACGGCGGGATCTGCCTCGATCGCATCGAGCCGGGCCATCAGCGCGTCGATCAGCGCGTAGCTCAGGGCATTGAGCTTGTCGGGGCGGTTCAGCACCAGCAATGCATGCTGGCCGGATCGTTCGTAGCACACCAAATCGTTTGCGTTGGTCATGTCGGATAGGTTGTTMATCTTCAGCGGGTCCTGGTTGTCTTGTTGTGTTGTTGTTTTGTTGTTTTGTTGTTTTGTTGTCCTGATTGGTTGCAAGGCTGGCCGGTATGGCTAGTCGATTGTCCGAACGGCGATGCGCGCCGGGCGGCCGCGAAAACCGGAGACAAAGACCACGGCCTCCTGCCTGGCGCAAAAGCGCTCGCCGCTCGCCAGTACCGTGTCGCGGCAAGCCGCATCCAGCATGGCTGACTGCTGCGTGAGCCACACGCTGCCCTCTACGCAGATCAGGTAAGATCCCAACCCGAGCGGGATCCGCAGCGCATCCGGGCCGAGGATCCAATTGCCTTGTCTTGTGCTCACGATCGCCTCCTGGCTAGCCCGCCAATTTCTGCAACGGTGCTTGTATTCTTGCGGGGAACAGCCAACCCTGCCCGGAAGCCTTTTCATGAGGGGTATGCCTGGCTGTCATGACAATCCTGAGCCGAG
Source organism: Cupriavidus sp. 01L46 (assembly GCF_056399905.1). NCBI lineage: Bacteria > Pseudomonadati > Pseudomonadota > Betaproteobacteria > Burkholderiales > Burkholderiaceae > Cupriavidus > Cupriavidus sp. 01L46. Next base: position 17,445 of record NZ_JBFTSF010000070.1, on the reverse strand, counting down.
CCTCCGCCAATGCGTTGCGCGCCATGTCGCTTGAAGCCCTGCGTGGCTTCGAATCCGCCGCGCGCCACCTCAGCTTCACCGCCGCCGCCGAAGAACTCTTCATCACCCAGTCCGCCGTCAGCAAACAGGTCAAGAGCCTCGAAGACGTGCTCGGCACCGCGCTCTTCCTGCGCGGCGGCAAAGGCCTGAGCCTGACCCCGGAAGGCCGCCAGCTCTACGAAGCGGCGCGCCTGTCCATCGGCCAGCTCGGCGCGGCCATCGACCGCCTGCTTGCCGTTGACCGCATTTCCATCGCCGTCACCACCACGCCGTCCTTCGCGTCGCTCTGGCTGGTGCCCAAGCTTGCCCGCTTCCAGGCCGCCGAGCCCGGCATCGACGTGCGCATCGACGCTTCCGAGCCCATGCTCAACCTGGAGCGCGACAGCATCGACCTCGCCATCCGCCTCAACACGCAGCCCGCCGGCCCCGACGGTCCGCGCCCGCTGCTGCAAGAGCGCCTGATGCTGGTCGCCGCGCCCGCCGTGGCCGCGCGCATTGCCGACGCCCGGCAGATACTCGATACGCCGCTGCTGGTGTTCCATGACCCCGGCGCCCGCTTTGACTGGATGTCATGGACGCAGTGGTATCAGCGTCTCGGGCTGATGCGCTCGTCCAAGCAGGCATGCCTGTACTTCTCGCAGTACGCGCACGTGCTGAATGCCGCCGCGCAGCAGGCGGGCATTGCGATTGGGCGTACGCCGATGGTGTTGCCGATGCTCAAGAGCGGGCAGTTGCAGGTGGTGCTGCCAGAGCATGTGGCTGACGGGCCGACCTATCAGATCGTGACGTCCAGCGTGGTGCGGCCCGGGGTGGAGCGGTTCCGGGCCTGGCTGGAGGCGGAATTGGCGGGGGAGGTGATTGGGTGAGGGCGGTCGCAGGGGAATACCAAGCGCCCTTGCGGCTAGTTAGGGAAGCACTGCGCCGCTCTTCTCCGGCATTCGCAAATAGAAGTTAATTCAATTAATAATATTAATTTAATTTTCGTGATTTTTTTGCTTTTTATAAATTGATTTTATTAATAGAAACCCAGACCTGCAGCGCTAAATGTCTCGGTCGTTTACGAAACCATGTGAATGGAAATCAGCTCGATTGAGCGCGGACGCCGTCAAGCCAGACTTCGGTGGGGTATAGGGCAGCGGATTTCCCGCCGTTATCCAAGCGGTGCAACGGGGCCGGCGGCGTGGCGCATCAGCTTGGCACCTTGTCACCAACCTCGTAAGTTGTGGCTGAGATAAAACAGGAGAATCATGGGTCGTATCCGTCTTGCCGGGCTGTTCCTGGCGTTGTGTTCGTTGGCTGGTTGTGCGGTCGTGCAGAAGCCAATTCCTGCTTCCGCGAAGCTCTTTGATGATCGGATGAGCACGGTCGCGGTGGCAGTGCAAAAGCTGCCAGAACCTAACCAGAGCATGATCGGGGCGCAGGGGATCCTTGACTACGCCATCAACAAGGCCAATGCACAGGCAATCGTGGAGCGTTTGCAGCGGCAAGACTTCTCGCTGGTAAAGGAGCTCCCGCAGGAGCTGGCGAAGGGGCTGGAGTCCCGCCAGGTCAAGGTCGTGCTGGTGGCGGCTCCTGTGGATACGGAGCAGTTGAAGAAGTTCACGGAAGGTTCCGGCGACGGTATTGCGGAGATGGACTACCGGCCTTTGGCCAAGCAGTATGGCGCGGATCGGTTGCTGCTGGTGGCGCCGCGCTGGCTGGGCACGTCGCGCAGCTACTATGGGTTCATGCCCCTGGGAGCGCCGCAGGGCTATGTATCGCTGGTGGGACAGCTGATCGATCTGCGTACCAATCGGCTGCAATGGTACGAGCCGGTGGCAGTCAACACGCCCGTGACCGGCGAATGGGATGACGCGCCGGAATATAGCAACCTGATGAAGTCGGTGGACGCGAGCACGCGGGCTGCTACCTCGAAACTGCGCGCGGCGCTATTCATGGAGCAGATGACGACGGCCACAAGCGCCGCCGTGTCGTCAGGTGCCACGGCGCAGTAGGCATCAGCCATCCTGCCGCGCGCGCGTGCCGCGGCAGGGTGCTTGCGCGCTGGCGCCCATCATCGAATGGGTGCCAGGAATTCGCTGACCGGGGCCGCAACAAGGCCCGTTTGCTTTTTCCTTTCCAATCCCTGGTGACGCCATCCTAGGGTAATCCCCAGTATGCCGTATCATCACGCCCGGGCGTCGCGCTGCCGGGCGTTTTGCCGTCTTCGGGCCGCGAGCGTACCCCATCGCACTTTTTCAGGAAATCCGGGACAAAGCCAAGGTGCGCCGGCAGCCTGCCGGGCGCCAGATCGCCACCCCGGGGTGCGGATTTGCTCACATTGAATAAGCAGGGGCCACTGATAAGTGGCTTCGGAGACATCCGGACGCTTTGTCGGGGCGCCCGGATTGCCAGGTATTGCAGGAGTTGCTTTTGTCCATGAACGAAACCCAGCGCAGAACTGAGGTTGACCTGATTCGCGGCATCGCGCTGATCTTCATCGTGGTTGACCATGTGAACGGCAGCGTGCTGGCCGATTACACCATCCGCAATTTCGCGTTCTTCGATGCGGCGGAGATCTTCGTCTTCCTGGCCGGTTATTCGGCGGGGGCGGCCTACGTCGCCATGGAGGCGCGGCACGGTGCCTCCGCCGCGCAGAACCGCCTGATCCGCCGTAGCTGGGAGATCTACAAGGCGTTCGTGCTGACCGGCATGCTGATGCTGGTGTTCGGCCTGTTGCTGGCGCTGGCCAAGGTGCCGGCGCCCGCGATCCGGTCCACCGAGGCGCCGATCTTCATGGCGCATCCGTTGAGCACGCTGATCGAGGTGTTCAGCGTGGCGCGGCAGCCTTTTGTGTCGGACGTGCTGCCGATGTACGCGGTCTTCATCCTGTTTGCGCCGCTGGCGATCCGCATGGCGCGCGCGGCGCCACTGACGTTTGTCGGCGCCAGCGGGCTGCTGTGGCTGATGGCGCCGATGCTCACGCCGCTGCTGCCCAGCAGCGATGGCAACGGCTGGAGCTTCAACCCCTTCGCATGGCAACTGCTGTTTGGGCTGGGCCTGATGGCGCGCCTGCGCCCCGATGTGATCCTGCCGCGCCAGGCGCTGATGCGCTGGATGGTGACGGTGCTCGCCGTGGCGGTGACGCTGGCCGGCGTGCTGCTGGCTTACCTGTGGATGCGTCCGCATGTGTACGAGCCATGGCTGCCCGCCTGGCTGCCGACCATGGTCTTCCCGCTGCCCAAGAAGAGCCTGGCGGCGCTGCGCATCGTGAGCTTCCTCGGGCTGGCCTGGCTGTGCTATCTGGCTGTCCGCGCGGGCTGGGTAGCGCGGCTGGCGTCGGTGATGGGGCCGGTGGTGCAGATTGGCCGCCATAGCTTGTTCTGCTTTGTCTTTGGCGCCGTGGTGTCGGTGGTGATCGAGGGCTTTACCTATGGCATTGCCGGCGGCCGGCCGTCGCGGCCGATCGCGCTGGGCGGCGATATCGTGGCCGTGGCGCTGCTGCTGGTGATTGGCGGCTGGTATGGGCGGCGCAAGGAAGGGCGCAAGGAAGAGAGAAGGGAAGCGCGGAGGGAAGAAAGAAAGGACGTGCAAAAGGCTGCCGCCTAGGCAGCCTTTGCGGGTTTGTGTTTGTGCTTGTGTCTATGCCTGCATGCGATTACGCAGTCATTCCTTGATGTCCGCCTGGCGGATCACCTGCTTGTACTTGTCCAGCTCCGCGCGGATAAAGGTGCCGAACTCCTGCGGGTTGCTGACGATGGGATCCACCCCGAGCGTCTTCAGCCGGCTTGTCACCTCCGGCTGCACCATGGCCTTCTGCAACGCGGCGTAGAGTTTGTCGATCACCGGCTTGGGCGTCCTGGCTGGTGCCAGGATGCCGTACCAGCCTGAGGTCTGGAACTTGGGAAACCCCTGTTCGGCAAAGGTGGGTACATCCGGCAGGTCCGGCTGGCGCGTTGCGCGGGCAATGGCGATGGCGCGCAGGTTGCCGCTGCGCACGTGGGGCATGGCGGATGCCGCGGTATCGAAGATCATGTCGACCCGGCCCGCGATCACATCAGGCAGCAGCCCCGATCCTCCCTTGTAGGGCACATGCAGCAAGTCGATCCCGGCCTGGCCGCGAAAGATCTCGCCGGACAGGTGCGGCGGCGTGCCGCTGCCGGCGGAGCCGTAAGTCAGCTTGCCGGGGTTGGCCTTGGCGGCCGCCAGCACATCCTTCAAGGTCTTGTAGGGCGTATGCGTGTTGACCACCAGCAGCGTTGGCGCCGACGCCAGCAGCKACACCGGCTCGAAATCCTTGATCGGATCGTAGGGCACCCGCGCATACAGGTTGGGGCTGATGGCGTGCGAGGCAATCGAGCCGAGGAACAGCGTGTAGCCGTCCGGCGCGGCATGGGCCGCGGCTTCCGCGCCGATCATGGTGCCGGCGCCGGGGCGGTTGTCGATGATCACCTGCTGGCCGAGCGCGTCGGACAGTTTCTGGGCGATCGGACGCGCCACATTGTCGTTGCCGCCCCCGGGCGGGAAGGGCACGATCAGCTTGATCGGGCGGTTGGGGTAGTCATCGGCGCGGGCGGCGGCCGGCACCACAGCGAGGGCGGTGGCGGCCATGGCCAGCGCGGCTGCCGCCAACGCGGGAAATCGTCTTGCAGTCATCTTGTCTCCTCCCCCGTTGCCAGGGTGGGTTAGGTCTGTCTTTTCGTGCTTTCTGCGCTTTTTGCGCTTCTCGTTTTAGCCAGTGCCCGATGGAATCAGCTTTCCGAGACCACCACCGGCCGCCCCGTGAGCGGATAGCTGGGGTCGCTGTAGCCCGGCGTGGACGCGTGGCCGGGGCGCACCAGGGCGTCGATCATGGCTTCCTCTTGCGGCGAGATCTCCACGCCCACGGCGCCGAAGTAGTCCTCGAACTGGGCCAGCGTGCGCGGCCCGGCAATCACCGAACTGATGATGGGGTTGGCGAGCACCCAGGCGGTGGCGAACTGGCCCAGCTTGAGCTCGCGCGCCTGCGCATGCTGCTTCAGCGTCTGCGCGATCACCAGCGACTCCTCGCGGAACTCGGTCTCCATCATGCGGCGGTCCGCGCGGCCGGCGCGCGAGTCCTGCGGCGGTTGCTGGCCGGGCAGGTACTTGCCCGTCAGCACGCCACGCGCGATCGGGCTGTAGGACACCACGCCCAGCCCGAAATGCTCGCAGGCCGGCAGGATCTCCACTTCGGGCATGCGGTTGAGCAGGTTGTAGTAAGGCTGGCAGACCGCCGGGCGGGGCACGTTGAGCGTGTCGCACAGGCGCGCGATCTCAGCGATGCGCCAGCCGCGGAAGTTCGACACGGCCCAGTAGCGGATCTTGCCGGCGCGGATCAGGTCGCCCATGGCGCGCACGGCTTCTTCGAGGTTCTCGCCGGCGTAGTCGCGGTGCAGGTAGAGGATGTCGAGATAGTCCGTGGCCAGGCGGCGCAGGCTGTCTTCCACGGCGCGCATGATCCAGACGCGCGAGTAGTGCGAGTGGTTGGGGGCAGCCTGCATCGGGTTGCCCAGCTTGCTGGCCAGGACCCAGTCCTGGCGATCGCCCGCCAGCAGCTTGCCCACCATCGTTTCCGATCCGCCCAGGCTGTACATGTCGGCGGTATCGATGAAATTGACGCCATGCGCGCGGGCGCTGTCGACGATGCGGCCGGCCTCGGCCTCGTCGGTCTGGTCGCCAAACATCATGGTGCCCAGGCACAGGGCGGACACCTGCAGGTTGCTGGCGCCCAGGCGCCGGTATTGCATCTTGAAGTGAGACATCTCGAATCTTCCAGGAGAGAAATAAATGCGATGCGGGCCAGTTGTGGCCGGTTGCGGCTTACTGCGGCTTACTGCGGCTTATTGCGCCTGCTTGAAGCGCGCCGCCAGCGCGTCGGTGGCCAGGCGCAACAGGGTCATGTCGGTGCCCACGGCGACAAAGCGCGCGCCCATGTCGATGTACTGCTGGCCCTGCGCTTCGGTGGTGAGGATGCCGGCGGCCTTGCCGTTGGCGCGGATGCGGCGGATCGCGGCGGCGATGGTTTCCTGCACCTCGGGATGCTGGATGTCGCCGAGGTGGTTCATGTCGGCGGAGAGATCGCTCGGGCCGATAAACACACCGTCCACGCCGTCCAGCGCGCAGATCGCGTCGACGTTGCGGATGGCTTCCATCGATTCGAGCTGCACCAGCACGCAGGTCTGCTCCTGCACGTTATGCAGGAAATCCTTGATGCGGCCAAAGCCGCCGGCGCGCGTGCCGCTGGCCACGCCGCGCATGCCGCCCTTGGGAAAACGGCTCCATGCCACGGCGTTGGCGGCTTCCTCCGCGTTTTGCACATAGGGCAGCAGCAGCGTTTGCGCGCCGATGTCCAGGCAACGCTTGATCCACAGCATGTCGTTCCAGGGCGGGCGCACCACGGGATGGCTCTTGGTGCCTTCGGTGGCCATCAATTGCGTGTGCAGGGTGGAGATGTCATTGGGGGCATGCTCCATATCGAGCAGCAGCCAGTCGAACTGCGAGCGCGCCACCAGTTCCACCACCTGGTAGGAAGACAGCGAGCACCACAGGCCAATCTGCGGCTGGTCGGCGAGGATGGCTTGCTTGAAGGCGTTGACGGGAAGTTGCATGGAATGTCTCCGGGGGTTCGGTTGTTGAAGGTGCGGCCATGTACTGGCGTGCTGGCGTGCGGGTGCGCGGGGGCGCTCACATGTCCAGCTTCAGGCCGCTCTCGCGGATCAGGTCGGCCCAGCGTGTTTTCTCTTCGCGGATAAACGCCTGCGTGGCTTCGGGCGTATTGCCGACCGGCTCCGCGCCGAGCTGCGCCAGGCGCTGGCGGATCTCGGGCTGCTGCAGGATGCGCACCACATCGGCGTTGATCTTGCGGATCACCTCGGGCGGGGTGCCGGCGGGCGCGAGCATGCCCTGCCAGCCGCCGGCGGTAAAGCCCGGCACGGCCTCTGCCACGGTCGGCACGTTAGGCCACTCGGGATTGCGCTCGCGGCTGGTGAAGGCCAGCACGCGCAGCTTGCCGCCGCGCACATAGGAGGCGCTGGCCACCATGCTGTTGAACATCAGGTCGGCCTGGCCGCCCATCACGTCCACATTGGCTTGCGCGCCGCCCTTGTTGGGCAGGTAGAGCCAGTCGATGCCGAGCTTGCGGGCAAACTGCAGGCCGGCCAGGTGCGGGCCGCTGCCGATGCCGGTGGTGGCCCAGTTGAGCTTGCCCGGATGCGCGCGGGCGTAGTCCACCAGCTCCTTGAGCGAGTTCGCCTTGGTCTGCGGCGAGACCAGCAGCATGTAGGGCGAGTAGGTCAGCGTGACCACCGCGCTGAAATCCTTGATCACGTCGTACGGCAGGTTCTTGTAGGCCACCGGCGCGATCACGAAGTTGGACAGGTCGCCCAGCAGCAGGGTGTAGCCGTCGGGCGCGCTCTTGGCGACGTTGTCGGTGCCGATATTGCCGCCGGCGCCGGTGCGGTTCTCCACCACCACGGGCTGTTTCCAGGTCTCCTGCAGCTTGCTGCCAAGCAGGCGGGCCAGCACGTCGGAGGCACCGCCCGGCGCATAGGGCACCACCACGCGCACCGGGCGCTGCGGCCAGGGCGCGGGGCCATCGGCGCTGGCCGGCGGCGCCAGCGCGGTGAGCGATGCGGCCGCCAGCAGGGTGATCCATTTGCGCAGCATGGTTGTCTCCTTCTTCGTTTTCGGGTTTTTCAGGCGGCTTGCGGCGGCTTTGGCGCCATCGCAATCGCCTGCAGCATGGCTTCGGTCATGCTGCGCGGATCGGCCACGCCCTTGCCGGCAATGTCGAACGCGGTGCCGTGGTCCACCGAGGTACGCACCGCCGGCAGGCCGATGGTGACGTTGACGCCGGCTTCCAGCCCCAGCACCTTGACCGGCCCGTGGCCCTGGTCGTGGTACATCGCCACGACCAGGTCGAAGTCGCCGCGGGTGGCGCGGTAGAAGAGGGTGTCGGCCGGCAGCGGGCCATCCACCAGCCAACCGCGTGCACGGCAGGCAGCCACGGCGGGGGCGATCTTCTCGGCTTCCTCGCCGCGCCCGAACAGGCCGTTTTCGCCGGCGTGCGGGTTGATGCCGCACACCGCCACGCGCGGCTGGGCGATGCCGCTCTTTTGCAAGGCTTGCACGCCGCGCGCGATGGTGCGCTCGACCAGGCCAGCATTGATCTTCTCCACCGCATCCAGGATGCCGATGTGCGTGGTGACATGGATCACCCGCAGGTTCGGCGCCAGCAGCATCATCGAGACTTCCTCGGTGCCGGTGAGCGCGGCCAGCATTTCGGTGTGGCCGGGGTAGCGGTGGCCGCCCAGGTGCAGGGCCTCCTTGTTGAGCGGCGCGGTGCAGATCGCATCGACTTTGCCGGCCTGCACGAGTTCGACTGCGCGCGCGATATAGCGGTAGGCGGCATCGCCGCAGGTGGCCGAGACCTTGCCGTAAGGCGTGTCGGCGGGGATCAGCGCCAGGTCGATGCAGGCGAGGGTGCCGGGCTCGAACGTGGCTTCGCCGGGGTCGGTCACTCGCGCGATGCGCAGCGCGGTGCCGGTGCGGCGGCAGGCGTCTTCCAGGCGCGCGGCGTCGCCCACCACGAAAGGCTGGCATTGCGCATAGAGCGTGCCGTCGGACAGGCATTTGACGATGATCTCGGGGCCGACGCCGGCGGCGTCTCCCATGGTGATGGCAATTCTCGGTCGATACATGGAGGGCTCGCTGAGGCGGGGGGTGGCAGGGCTGGCCTGCTCCGGATGCGTGGGGCTGGCGCGCATGGCATCGGCAGGAGACGCCGGCGCGGTGGTCTGGCGCAGGTGCGCCATGCAGGCCAGCAGCGTGTCGCGCTGGCCAAAGGCGCCGGCCTTGATGCAGACCGGCACGGTATGGTTGTCGTGATCGAAGCCAGCCGCGCCAGCCGCACCCGTTGCGTTGCGCAGCTGCGCGCGGGCGCTGGTCACGCCGGGCACCAGTGCGCGCACGTTGGTGAGCTGGCTTACGCCCAGCATTTCCAGCACGGCGCGCGCGCTTTCCCCGCCAGACAGCACCAGCCCAGCCGCCACCTGCGCCATCGGGGCGGCAAAGCGGGCCAGCGCGGCGCACAAGGTGCTGCCGTCCAACGCCGGGTCGGCCGGGCCTTCGACGTGGATCACCACATCGCGGCCCAGCGCCAGCGCGTTAGCGGCGCGCTGGCGCTGCGCGCGCCACGCGGTGGATGCCGCGCCGTCAACCAGCAGGCGCGGCGAGCAGGGCACCGGCAGGCAGGTGGCGGACAGCGCCTGGACCTGTTCGGCGGCAAGCACCGACATGCTGCCGATGACAGCGAGCCGGCCAGTGGATGCCGGCGCCCTCGCGCCTGCTGCGCGGATGGTGTCGGGATTAGTTTCCGCGGGTGCCATCGCCACATGCGCGGCCAGTTGCCGCGCGAGCCCGGCGGAGCCAGCGGCCAGCACGGGCCCGGGCCGGGACGCAATCAGCGTGGCCAGCAACGCGAGATCGTCGTCGGTTTGCGCATCGCACACGAGTGCGTCGCATGCGTGATCCAGGCCAAGTGGTGCCGTACCGGTGGTGCCCAGTGCCCGCAAGGCCGGCAGCGTCAGCACGCTGACCCGCAGGCCGGCCGCGCGGAGCAGCGTCGGCAGGTGATCGCTGGCKAGGCCCAGCGTGGACCACAGCCTGGTGCCTGACAGCGGCTTGCCATCCAGGTAAGCCTGGCCTTCGCGCAGCGTGCGGCCCTGCGCCGGAAACGCCGGGCACACCCAGATCGGGCCAGCGGCCCCAACGGCGTTGCGCGCCGCTATCAGCTCGGCGCCGATATGGCCGCGCAGCGTGGAGTCGAGCTTGTGGAAATGCAGGCAGTCCATTGCCGCTGCGTTATCCAGCGCACGCGGGCCGAAGCCATCGGCAAAGGCCTGGGCGAACACCTGCGCGGCCTCGGCGGCGGGGCGTGCCCGCGAGTGGGCATCGAGCGCCTGGATCCGCCCCGCCAGTGCCGCGCAAGCTGCACCGGCAGCCGCACCTTGCGGGCGCATCCGCACCTCGCCACTGCCATCGCCGGCGAATGCCGCCACGCTGTCGCACGCGCCGGAAAGATCGTCGGCAACGATGCGCACGGCGGCGAACCTTGGTGGGGGCACGGCTGTTGGCATGGGTTTGAGCTTGTTGAATCAAGGGGACGGCATGGGGGATGGTGTCTCCTGCGCCCCTGCCTGCCTCGCTTGCTGGTTTGCCGTATCACACTGACATATGACGTTTAACACACTTTAATTGCTGTCTCAGCGCGACGAATCTCGGCGTGCGGTCGATATTACACGCCGAATCAAAAAAATACATGCAATTATTTGGTTTGGCATTCAACTGACGAAAAATGCGCAGTCACGGGCCTTTGCTGCATAATGCTTTCGCCAGCCCGGTCCAACCGCCCGCAAAGGGCGGCGATGCCGGGCCTTCTTCCCACCAGAAATGTCGATCGCAGAGATGTCACAGGAATTGCCCGCGCTCCCGCTGGATCAGGACGACCAGCCGCTTTCGCAACGGGTCTACCAGGCCATGTTGTCGGCCATCATCAGCGGGCAGCTAAAGCCGGGGGCGGTGGTCAACGAAATCCGGCTCGCGCAGGAGCTCGGCGTCAGCCGCACGCCGGTACACACGGCGATTCGCGAACTGGTCAAGGATGGGCTCATCACCCAGGAGGCAAACCGGCGCCCGGTGGTGGCGCGCTTCTCGCGCGAAGATATCCGCGAGGTGTTCGATATGCGCAAGCTGCTGGAGAGCGAGGCGGCTCGCATTGCCGCCGCGCAGCTGGACCGCGTCACGCTCAAGGCGCTGTCCGACGCGGCCGACGCCATGGATGCCGGCGCCGCCGCCAGCGGCGACGATGCCGAGGCACTGGTGCGCTGGGCCGATTTCGACGACAACTTCCATCTGGCCATCGCAGACGCCTGTGGCAGCAAGCGCCTGCGCGAGGACATCCTGCGCTACCGCCTGCTGCACCACGGCCTCAACCAGCTGCGCATGCGTGCCGAGCTGATTCCGCAGGCGCTGGCCGAGCACCGCAAGATCCTCGACGCACTGGCCGCGCGCGATGGCGACGCCGCCAGCCGCGCCATGCAGGAGCACCTGCATGAGTGGCAGGCGTATTACATGCAGCGGTTTCCGCTGTAGGGCTTGGGCAACGCCGGCAAGGCCTACTCGCACGATCCTTGTCGAGAACCCCGCGCATCGTTCGAGGCTCTTGAGAGCCGTCAAGATGCGCGTACGCCAACCTTGCCCGCGAGCGCGGATCGCTGTCGCGCTTGAATGATGCGCGCTGCCATGCCGCTCTAAACCGCCTTCTGCCGCATCGCAAAGGCCCGCAGCGCCGCCGGCCGCTTCACGCAGCACTGATGCCATTCCCCCACGCAGGTGAAGCCCGCGCGTCCAGATACGCCAGCCGGTGCGTCTTCGACCAGCGCCGGGTTGCGCTGCGGTTGCAGCAGCAGGCGGCTTTGCTGCGCCGATTGCGTGGTGTGCTGGATATGTGCATCCTGCGTCCGCTTGCCGTTCCACAGACCGGTGTGGCGCAAGCTTGTGCTCCAGATAAAGCCCAAATACCTACCCCCGGTCCGTTGCTTCTCCCCCAGTGCATGCGCGCCACGCGAGGGGGAGCATTGCGATTGGAGCGTTGCCATTCCCGCAGCCGTTTTTGGTCTCGGGGTAACGCGCTGAACGCGCGGCCACGGGTCCGGCGGGTCTTAAATTTGCATTTTCCCATCAAAAAAATAAGAATTTTCCGATATTTATCTGATTTTATATCTGCTAGTCACGACTTGTGCGTAATGCAGTGTTCTTAGTGGACCCGGCGAATTTTGCGACAATTCTTTACACTTTTTCGTACTTGTCCTAAAGATTATTTCCATTTTTTTGGTTATACATTATCGGAATCGGAATTACACTCGAAAGGATATCGCTTGGTTCAACAACGTAAACCGCCTCGGGCGTGTGGGCACGTCCTCCATACGGAACCGGACTTGTATGTCCTCATCAGCTATCAGCCCAGGGATGGCGAGCCTAACTACTGTCGGGCATCCTGTGAGTACGTCGATGGTGATAATCCAGCGCGAGGGGATGGGCTCGCTGTTCACCTTTCTCTCTTTGATGCCTATCTAAACGCGACATTCATCTCGAAGCCTGGCGAGTCATTTCATCCGATCCATGCGGTGGAATTCGATCCTCGTGAACTTATTCGGAATAACAGTGGCCAGTTTCACACATTCCTGCATTGTGGTTGGGCTGCTCATGATGGTCAGTTGGTGATGCGACGCAAGGGAAGCCTCGCGAGTCTCTATGGCTTCTCAACGTCTGCGGTCACGCCGGAGGGAATGGCTGCAATTGATCTAAAAATCGATAAGAGCGACTTAGCCGCCTATGACCGCATGCGCGAGAAGGCTGGGCTATTTGCGCATACCGAATCGCATGAAACCTTTCTCATATCGGATGAGAGACGACGTCAGCAAGCCGTGGCCCTCGCTATCCAACGGATTCCTGGAACCGTGGGCGTGGATCAGGAAATAAACCAGATGGCAATCTACGACCCCGAGGCGGCTCAATGGCACTTTCTACCCATTGATGTGTTCCATCAAGGCGCAGAAAACAGCGGACAACAAGGGGACACTGCGAATGTCTGATATGCGATGCGCACTATTGAACGGGAACAAAACGAGTTCCGGAGGCGTACTTATCGGGTCGGGCGAAACGATGACGCACCACGGCACGAGGGTAGCAGTGCAAGGGGATTTTGCTACTTGCCCGGCATGCAAGGTTGGCGGGCCCGTATTCAACAATTGCGAGCCAAGCTTTGTTGTGATGGACAAGTCAATCCTCGTTGAGGGTGCTCGCGTCCACTGTAGGTGCCACAACAAGMCATACGTTATCCCATCGCAGAATAGCTTTACCATCGCAGTAAATCGCGGAGGGCGATTTACTGCTCCGGCCGATACGTTCGGGGCCATTACGCCAGATATGTCAAGTAAGCTGGTGGCGGACCCGCAAGAAAGGAYGTTCGCGGAGGACAAGACGCGTATCTGTCCAAACATGACCAATGAGGCGTTTGCGTCTATGGCGATGCATCTCTGCGCAGAGCTTGTAAAGCGCACCGAGATCCGGCTGTCGGAACTGCAGCGGTGGAACGTCCAGGATCAAAGGAACGTTGCGACGTGGTTTGGCATGGCAAACGACAATATGAGGCAAGTGCTGGTGAAAGGGCTGGGACGGATGAAGGCCGTTTTTGAAACTCTGACCCCTTCGAATTTCGTCCGCTACTCTGAGACCGCCCTTGAGTATGTTGGGTGCGTCGCCAAGCCTGGGGCAGAGCGGCGCCAGCTATTGGCCGCAGTCTGCAAGCCAGATGTGAGAACACACACCATCGCGGTGGCATTACGTTTCTGTGAAATACAAAATGATGACGATAGGCAAGATTCAAAATTGTTAACAATCGCCCATGAGGTCTCGCATTTCCAAGACACAATGGATACTACGGATGAATACTACAGCCTTTGGAATGCAATTGCATATGCCAGAAAAGATTCGCCTCTGTGTATTAAAAATGCCGACAATGTGGCGGGATACATTGTCGTTCATGGCGCGATTCCTGACGCTTTTGGTGCTTTTGCTCGCGATCGATAGAGCTTTTGCTTGTAAGCCAGAACAACATTTTAATGCAAACTTCTCGGATACCGCTGAMCAACTGAGTGGCACTGAGGCGGGAAATCTCGCAACATGGGTTAAAAGCTTGCAAAATGACTACTCGAATCATGATTTGTTTGTAATTTCATCTTATGTAAAAAATGCCAGCCAACCTGGGGACTCCGCCGAGCGCAGAACGAAATGGTTAAAAGACTTTCTTGTTGCGGCGGGTGAGGACGAGAATAGTATTGTTTCTGCTGGCACGCAGGTATATAAGCCTGAGAACTTCTTTTACACCAAGATCACGCCATCGACCTTAATTATAGAGTTCGTTCCAGGCTGCCCAAATCCCTGTTGCCTTGGCGCGAACCCCGTAAAGGAGAAGTGACGGATAAGCGTGGGGCACTCCCCTGGGGGAAATTGGATTACACACAAATCACTCGTGACCAATTTCCCGGGCGTACTTGATGCCGGCGGCGAAGTCCATGATGCGTTGCAAGCCCCGCCAGATTGTCTTGACCCCCGGTTCGCCATCACCCTTGCGAGCGAGGAAACCGCTGCGCCTGGCCACCAGACGAACCACTTCATTGAGACTTGGCGGCGTCTCTGTCTGGGGCTGCCGCGGTGAACGCAGTGGCGAGGCGGGGATGCCGTAGATCTTCAGGGTCACCGGTGGGAGTCCAGCGGGTTGGGATGGATTGTGGAGAGGACTGGCAAGGCCTACTCGCCCAGCGCGATGCCGTCCTTGCGTTTGTCCGATGCGCCGAGCAGGTCGCCACATGCACTGCGCATGACGATCTGGGCGCCGCCGAAATCGCTGCGCCCGCCTAGTTCGCCAAGGCCGGCGGGATCGCTGTAGCCAGCATCGCGCAGGGCTTGCACGATGGCCAGTGGCATGCCGGCTTCGATGGCCAGGGCGGTATCGGATTCCAGCCGCCAGCGCGGGGCATCCAGCGCGGCTTGCAGGGGTTGCTGCCAGGCCGCCAGCCTTACCAGCAACTGCAACTGGCCTTGCGGCTGCATCAGCCCGCCCACCACGCCGAAGCCCGCGTGGAAGCGCCCGCCGCGCAGGGCCGCGCCAGGCACCACGGTGTGATACGGGCGCTTGGYCGGAGCGGGGCTGTTGATATGGCCAGGCCCGGCAAAGCCGAAGCCGCGGTTCTGCAGCACAAAGCCGCAGCCGGGCACGGCGATGCCCGAGCCGAAGCGCTTGAAGATGCTGGTCATCAGCGTGACCGCCAGGCCGTCGCGGTCCACCACCACGGTGCATACCGTGTTGCCGGCCGGGTCTGCCACGGTTTCCTTGGCGTATTGCATGGCGCGGCCCATGGCCCGCACCGTGCGCAGCACGGCCGCGGGATCGTCCTCGGACAGCATGGCAGGATCGAGTCCGCCGAGTTCATCCAGCGCGTGCAGGATGGCCACGCCGTGCGTATTGGGCGGGCATTCCAGCACGGTCAGTCCGCGGAAATCCGTGGAGACGGGCGTGCAGAAATCGCCCCGGTGGGCGGCGAAGTCCACGGCAGCCAGCGCGCCACCTGCGTTGCGGCTGGCTGTTTCGGCGGCCTGGGCGGGCTGGCCGAGGTAGTAGGCATCGGCTCCCTCGGCGGCGATGGCGGTCAGCGTGGCGGCCAGCTCAGGGTTGCGCAAGGTCTCGCCGGCTGCCGGCGGCCGCCCGGCGCGATAGAGCGCGGCGCAGACCGGGTCCTGGTGCAGCACGCGGTCGAACAGCGCCCATTCCCGCGCGGCTACCGGCGCTACCGCAAAGCCGTCGCGCGCTAGCGCAATGGCGGGCGTGAACAGCCGTTTCCATGCCAGCCGGCCGTAGCGGCGGTGCAGGTCCTCCCAGCCGCGCACCGCGCCAGGCGTGGTCAGCGAGAGGGCGTGGCGCTCGGGGATGCGCTGCCCGGGCAGGGCCGCCAGCGCGTGCATGGGGAACGCTGCCGGCGCCCGCCCGGTGCCGTTGTAGCTGACTGCGTGGCCGTCGGGCTCGACGATCATCGCCAGCATGTCGCCGCCGATGCCTGTTGCCATCGGCTCCACCACGCCCAGGATGGCATCGGCCGCGAGCGCCGCGTCAATGGCGCTGCCACCTTCACGCAGCACCTGAAGCGCGGCCTCGGCAGCGAGCGGGTGGCCTGTGGCGACCATGCAGTGCGGCGCGCGCACGCCCTCGGCGGTGTTGGCACGGCTGGCGCAAGCTGTGGTTGTCATGCGTGGCGCTCCAGGAGATTCGGATCAATCGGGTTTGACACAATGGCGTGCGTGAGCGGCAATGCAGCGCCTCCAGACCACCGCGCACGCCGTCGATGCCGCCAGGCCTGCCGGTCTGCGCCGAAGCGGCGTCGTAGCTGGCCTGGCGCCGCGGGCCTAGTCGGCCACCGTCCCGGCAACCGGAACGGCAACCTTGGCCGGGCTCGCCTGGGCCTCCCAGGACACGGCGATGTCGCCGGTGACGAAGGTCTGGCAGGCCATGCGGTAGCCCTCGCCAAATTGCGCCTCCGACAGGTGCTTGCGCTCTTTTGGCTTGATGGCGTCGGTGAACTCGAGCCCGCGCTCGATCTTGCACTTGCAGGTGCCACACAGGCCGCCGCCGCACTTGAAGGGGATGCCGCCTTTCTCGCGCAGGGAAACGCGCAGCAGGTTGCTGTTCTCGGGGGCGCTGACGACCTTGCCGTCGTTGCTGACAAAGGTGATTTCAATCATGGAAACGGTCCGATGGCATGAGGGGGCTGCCCGGCGCTGTGCCGGTCATACTCGGTGGATTCAGTCGGTTGCTCGCCAGTCGCGCGCATGGACATCACGCTTGACCAGCGTGATGTCCATGCTGCCGAAGGTGGCCAGGCGCGTGAGCTCGTCGCGTGCGCCCTGCAGCGTGTCGAACTGCTCGAGGAACTTGGAGGGCACGTAGTTGATGGTGGGGGCGGGGCGGCTCGCGGCATCGACGTCTTCGCTGAACTCCTCCACGACCTTCACCTTCACCGGGTGCGCTATTTCGGCGATGACGAAGTGCGCCGTCCTGCGGCCGTAGAAGAGATAGTCGTAAGCCTCGACGGCCACCAGCCCCTCGACCAGTTCGGTGCGAAACTGCCCCGGCTTGCTGCTGAGTATTACGTACATGAGTGCGCCGCTTGACGGATGCTGATGGATTACTGCGCGTTGCCCGGGACGCTGGCTTGCGCGGCATGGGCCCCGCCGCTGGCGGCAGCTGCGCTTTGCACTGGCAGTTCGTCCTGGATCAGCTCGATGTCATGCTCCAGCCAGATCTGGCAGGTCAGGCGATAGCCTTGCGCCAGCCGCTCTCCGAGCTGCTTCTTCTCCTTCCAGTTTGGCGGCGGCAGGTGCTCGGCGCCGGCGATCACGCGGCACGCGCATTTGGAACACTTGCCCATGCCGCACTCGTAGCGCAGGTTTGGATACGGAAACTGCTTGATCCCGGCGCGCACCACCAGGTTGGTGCTGGGCTTGACCTCGTCCTCGAAGGTCTGGCCGTTCTTGTGAAATACGACTTTAGGCATACAACGTTTCCGTAAGCGGTCTGTCAGGGGCGGCCGGGCGGATGCGCACCGGCCGCGCGTGATTGCTGGACCTGGCGGCGCTTCAGGCGGCCATGTCCAGTTCAGGCAGGGGAATTTCCTGTGCGACGTAGTCGTGATAGAGGGCGGTGGTGTAGAGCAGGCGCATCTGTGCGCCGATCTCGCAGATCTTGAGGCAGCGCTGCTGCAGCTCCGGGGTGTTGGCGTGTTCCAGCACGAT
>NZ_JBFTSF010000069.1:0-28903 GCF_056399905.1 Cupriavidus sp. 01L46 | reverse complement strand
GGGCCACACCGTGCGCTCGACCTACGCCCAAGGCGGCGGCGTGCCCCACCTGATCGCCGTGCACCAGGACAAGTCCGGCGCCGCCCGTGACATCGCCCTGTCGTACGCTACCGCCAACGGCGGCGGCCGCGCCGGCATCATCGAAACCAACTTCCGCGAAGAAACCGAAACCGACCTGTTCGGCGAGCAAGCCGTGCTGTGCGGCGGTACCGTCGAGCTGATCAAGGCTGGCTTCGAAACGCTGGTGGAAGCTGGCTACGCGCCGGAAATGGCTTACTTCGAGTGCCTGCACGAACTCAAGCTGATCGTCGACCTGATCTATGAAGGCGGCATCGCCAACATGAACTACTCGATCTCCAACAACGCCGAATACGGCGAATACGTCACCGGCCCGCGCGTCGTGACCGAGGAGACCAAGAAGGCCATGAAGCAATGCCTGACCGACATCCAGACCGGCGAGTACGCCAAGAGCTTCTTGCTCGAGAACAAGGCCGGCGCCCCGACCCTGATCTCGCGCCGCCGCCTGACCGCTGAGCACCAGATCGAAGAAGTGGGTGCCAAGCTGCGCGCGATGATGCCCTGGATCGCAAAGAACAAGCTGGTCGACCAGTCGAAGAACTAAGCTGTACTAGACAGCCCGACGGCCCGCCGCTCCTGACGGCGCGGGCCGCAGCCGTTCAGTGTTCCGCACAATTCCCCCTCTCGAGGGGCTATTCAGGCGGGGGCTGAACGGCTTTTTGTTATCCTTGTCAGACTTTATCCACCAAGTAAGCATTGCATGAACTATCCTCATCCGCTGATCGCCCGTGAAGGCTGGCCGTTCCTGGCTGGCGCCTTTGTCATCTCGCTGCTGGTGCAGGTCAGCGCCGGCTTCTGGTGGGCCTTGCCGCTGTGGATCATTACACTGTTCGTGCTGCAGTTCTTCCGTGATCCGCCGCGGTCCATTCCCGCCCAGCCGAACGCTGTCCTGGCGCCTGCCGATGGCCGCATCGTGGTGGTCGAGAAGACCATGGACCCGTACGCGGGCCGCGAGGCGCTGAAGATCAGCGTCTTCATGAACGTGTTCAACGTACACTCCAACCGGGTGTCCGTGGACGGCAAGGTCGAGAAGGTCGAGTATTTTCCCGGCAAGTTCGTCAACGCCGACCTCGACAAGGCTTCGATCGAGAACGAACGCAACGCCGTGGTCATCCGCCGTGCCGCAGACGGCAAGGTGGTGACCCTGGTACAGGTGGCCGGCCTGGTGGCCCGCCGCATCCTCTGCTACACCCGCGTCGGCGAGACGCTGTCGCGCGGCCAGCGCTATGGCTTCATCCGCTTTGGCTCGCGTGTCGACGTCTACCTGCCGGTGGATGCGCGCCCGCGCGTGACCATCGGCGAGAAGGTGTCGGCCTCGTCGACCATCCTGGCTGAGCTGGATTAATCCGGCGACGCCGGAACAGATCAGACCCACTGGAGAACAGGCATGGGTGCTTTCAACCGACGCAATAAGCGCGTTACCAATGGCAACGTGACCAACTTGCGTCCTTTCCGCCACAATCAGTTGCGTGGCAACGAGTCCGACAGTTTCGACGACGAAGCCGGGGACGATCACGACATCGAGTACGTGCGCCCGCGGCGTCGCGGCATTTACCTGCTGCCCAACGCGTTCACCACCGCGGCGCTGTTCGCCGGCTTCTTTGCCATCGTGCAGGCCATGAACATGCGCTTTGACAGCGCGGCCATCGCCATCTTCGCCGCGATGGTGCTGGACGGCATGGACGGGCGTGTCGCACGCATCACCAATACGCAGAGCGCGTTTGGCGAGCAATACGATTCGTTGTCGGACATGACCTCGTTCGGGGTGGCGCCGGCGCTGGTGATGTATGAGTGGATCCTGCACGACCTGGGCAAGTGGGGCTGGATTGCCGCCTTTGTGTATTGCACCTGCGCCGCGCTACGCCTGGCGCGCTTCAATGCCAACATCGGCGTGGTCGACAAGCGCTTCTTCCAGGGGCTGCCCAGCCCGGCGGCGGCGGCGCTGGTGGCCGGCTTTGTCTGGCTGGTGATCGACAACAAGCTGCCGGTCAAGGACCTGTGGATGCCGTGGGTGGCGTTCGGCATCACGCTGTACGCCGGCTTGTCGATGGTCTCCAACGCGCCGTTCTATAGCGGCAAGGCGCTCGATGTGCGCTATCGCGTGCCCTTCGGCATGATGGTGCTGGTGCTGGTCTTGTTCGTGGTGGTCTCGACGGATCCGCCGGTGGCGTTGTTTGGCCTGTTCGTGGCCTACGCCATCTCCGGCTACCTGCTGTGGGGCTGGCATGCGCTGCACGGCAAGCCGGCCGAAATCCGCAAGGTGCGGGACGGCGGGAACGATCGATCCTGATCACAGGTTGGTAAAAAGGCGCTGCGGCGCCTTTTTTTACATTTGTTTTCCAGGCTGCCGCATTGCCGTGGCGTTTGCCGTGGTTCACTGTAGCCTCGGTTGTATGTAGTCCCCCTTGTTGTCCACTTATCACTGGAGGTTCTCATGGGCATGCTCGACTTCATCAAGGAAGCAGGAGAGAAGCTGTTTGGCGGCAGCGCAGCGCAAGCCGCTCCCGCGGCGGATCCGGCCGATGCGCCGGCGGCGGATGCCGATGCCGATGCGGCCAACCGCGCCGCCGGCGATGCCATCGAAGGCTACATCAAGCAGATGAACCTCGACGCCACCGGGTTGATGGTGCAGGTGGACGGCTCGCAAGGGCTGGTGACGGTGTTCGGCGTGGCGCCGGACCAGGCCACCCGCGAGAAGATCATCCTGTGCTGCGGCAATGTGCAAGGCGTGGACAAGGTCGACGACAAGATGTCGGTCAATGTCGACTCCACCGAATCGACCTGGCACACCGTGGTCAAGGGCGACACCCTGTGGGCGATCTCCCAGACGGCCTACGGCAACGGCGCGCTGTACACCGCGATTTTCGAGGCCAACGAGCCGATGTTGACGAATCCGGACAAGATCTACCCCGGCCAGAAGTTGCGCATCCCGCCCAAGGCCTGACGCCCGCCGCCCAGGGGGCATGGCGCTCCCTGGCCTGTTTTTCGGCTGTCGGCCGGATACGGCCTGATTGATGCATCCATATTGCACACACCTGGCTTCTCGGCTATAGTCGCTCACATGATTTCGCGCCAAGCTCTACTCGCCCGCACCATTCTAGGTGGCCTACTAGGCCGTCAGGTCGGGACGCGTTCGCGCTGAGGGAAGCCAAGCCCCTCGCGTAAAGTCACACAGGATTTATAAACGCCCCGGCCYGCATCACTGCACGCCGGGGCGTTTTGCATTCAGCACGAATACAGCAGCACAGCAGAACGAAACGGCGGATGCCGAGACATCCACCCGATTCACCAAATACAAAAGTCAGCCCAGGAGCCCCAACCATGTCCGACAAACTCATTATTTTCGACACCACCTTGCGCGACGGCGAGCAGTCGCCCGGCGCCTCCATGACCCGCGAGGAAAAGATCCGCATCGCGCGCCAGCTGGAGCGCCTGAAGGTCGACGTGATCGAAGCGGGCTTCGCCGCCAGCTCCAACGGCGACTTCGAAGCGATCCGCTCCATCGCCCAGGTCGTCAAGGATTCGACCATCTGCTCGCTGGCCCGCGCCAACGACCGCGATATCGCCCGCGCCGCGGAGGCGCTCAAGCCGGCCAACTCCTTCCGCATCCATACCTTCATCGCCACCTCGGCGCTGCATATGGAAAAGAAGCTGCGCATGACGCCGGACCAGGTTTTCGAGCAAGCCATCCAGGCGGTGCGCTTTGCGCGCCAGTTCACCGACGATATCGAATTCTCGCCCGAAGACGGCAGCCGCTCGGACATGGATTTCCTGTGCCGCGTGCTCGAAGGCGTGATCAAGGAAGGCGCTACCACCATCAACCTGCCGGATACGGTGGGCTACGCCGTGCCGGAAGGCTACGCGGGCCTGATCCGCTCGGTGCGCGAACGCATCCCCAATTCCGACAAGGCCATCTGGTCCGTGCATTGCCACAACGACCTCGGCATGGCCGTGGCCAATTCGCTGGCGGCGGTCAAGCTCGGCGGTGCGCGCCAGGTCGAGTGCACCATCAACGGCCTCGGCGAGCGTGCCGGCAATACCAGCCTGGAAGAAGTCGTGATGGCGGTGAAGACGCGCCGCGACTACTTCGACATGGACGTCGGCGTGGATACCACGCAGATCRTGCCGGCTTCCAAACTGGTGTCGCAGATCACCGGCTTCGTGGTGCAGCCCAACAAGGCCGTTGTGGGCGCCAATGCCTTCGCGCATGCTTCGGGCATCCACCAGGATGGCGTGCTGAAGGCGCGCGATACCTACGAGATCATGCGCGCGGAAGACGTGGGCTGGACCGCCAATAAGATCGTGCTGGGCAAGCTCTCGGGCCGCAACGCCTTCAAGCAACGCCTGCAGGAACTCGGCATCGAGCTGGAGAGCGAGGGCGAGGTCAACGCCGCGTTCACCCGCTTCAAGGAACTCGCCGACCAGAAGTCCGAGATCTTCGATGAAGACATCATGGCCATCGTTTCCGACGAGGCGCACGACGTCAACGAGCACTTCCGCTTTATCTCGCTGTCGCAGCACTCCGAGACCGGCGAGCGCCCGCATGCGCGCGTGGTGTTCAACATGGACGGCAATGAGGTGACGGGGGAAGGCGAGGGCAATGGCCCGGTCGATGCCACGCTGCACGCCATCGAGGGCAAGGTCGCCAGCGGCGCCGAGCTGGTGCTGTATTCGGTCAATGCCATCACCGCCGGCACGCAGGCCCAGGGCGAAGTGACGGTCCGTTTGTCCAAGGGTGGGCGCATCGTTAACGGCGTGGGCACCGATCCCGATATCGTGGCCGCCTCGGCCAAGGCCTACCTGGCCGCGCTGAACAAACTGCACGACAAGGCCGTGCAGAAGATCAACCCGCAGATCTGATCCCGATCTGACCGGTAAGCTCGCGGCCTATCCGGCCGCGGGGCTTGAATCGGCCCGCCGCATTCCCATGAGGATGACGGCGGGCTTTTTGCATTTCTCTGCCTTCAGCGGCGCCGGCCAGGCCCGTCCGCGAGCGGGTCTGGCGTGATCTGGGTCTGGCGCAGCACGCCGGCGTCGTCGAAATAGAAATGGAACATCGACGGCCAGTTGTCTTCATGCTTGAAGCGGTAAGACCACACTTCGCGCTTCATCAGCGGGTAATACTGCTTGGGCTCGCGCGGCTTGCCGAAGTGTTGCTCCACGTCCAGCTTGGTCCACACATCGACTTTCGCCTTGTAGAGCTCGCTGGTTTGCAGCATCTGCCGGAACATGGTCAGATGGCCGCTGCGGTCGAAGTCAGCCGCGTAGGATTGTTGCCCGAAGGGTTGCTTGGAGTAGATCCAGCGCTGCGTGCCGTCGGCTAGCTGGTAGGTATCGGTTGGCGTGCCGAAATGGGCTTGTACGGCGGCTTCTGGCGCGCCCACCATGTCCTGGCCGGCTTTGACCGGTTGCAGCACCGAGCAGGCCGGCAGGACCGCTGCCGCTGCAGCTAGCACGAGCCACTGGGCAGCACGGCGCGACGATGAGGCGTTCATGACAGTCCTCTTGTTCAAATTCGTGATGATATGGACTAAGAGTGTAGCGGCGCGCAGAAGTTGTGTGCGCCTCATGTGGCACGTGCTGGCTTTCTGAGGGTAAGCGCCGCCATGGCACCCCCATCCTCGCCCAATTTCCCGTTTTGCCGCGAATGCGATCCGATTTGCCTAGGCTGGGTCCCTGGCTTACCATGCAGCGCTTTGGCGGGAGATCACTTGATGTGGGCTAAACGATGGCTGGCGGGCTGTTTGCTGGCGGTGGCGGCGAGCGCCGGCGCGCAGGAGCCGATCCGTCTCGGCATGATCGAAGGGTTGTCCGGCCCCTTTGCCAACGCTGGCGACGCGGTGGTGCGCAACCTGCGGATCGCCATCGACCGCGTCAATGCGCGCGGTGGCGTCAAGACCGCGGAAGGCGCGCGGCCCCTCGAGCTGGTTACCTTCGATAGCAAGGGCAATGTCGACGAGAGCCTGATCCAGTTGCGCGCTCTGGTGGACAAGCGGATTCCCTTTGTCCTGCAGGGCAACAGCTCAGCGGTGGCTGGCGCGCTGGTCAGCGCGATCAACCGCCACAACAGCCGGCAGCCCGATGCCCGCGTGCTCTTCCTGAATTACTCGGCGGTCGATCCCACACTGACCAACGAGGGGTGCAGCTTCTGGCACTTCCGCTTCGATGCCAGCGCCGACATGCGCATGCAGGCCCTGACCGAAGTCATCCGTGCCGATGCCGGCGTTCGGCGCGTCTACCTGATCGACCAGGACTACAGTTTCGGCCATCAGGTGTCGCGTTCGGCACGGGAGATGCTGGCGGCCAAGCGGCCTGAGCTGCGCATCGTGGGCGATGAGTTCCACCCGATCGGCAAGATCAAGGACTTTGCCCCGTATATCGCCAAGATCAAGGCCAGCGGCGCGGATGCGGTGATCACGGGCAACTGGGGCAACGATCTCACACTGATGATCAAGGCCGCGCGCGAGGGCGGGCTGAACGCCAAGTTTTACACCTTCTACGGCAACGGGCTGGGCGCGCCGGCGGCCATGGGCGATGCCGGGGTAGGGCGTGTGCTCGCGGTGGCGGAGTGGCACCCCAACGTGGGCGGCGCGGCGTCGGACGCGTTCTACCAGGCGTTCCGTGCCCGTTACCCTGAGCCCAGGGACGACTACGTTCACCTGCGCATGCAGATGATGGTGGAGATGCTTGCCAGGGCCATCGAGCAGGCGGGCTCGACCGACGCCGTCAAGGTGGCGCGTGCGCTGGAGGGMATGCGCTACGTCAACGACTTCCATGATGCGACGATCCGCGCCGATGACCACCAGGTGCTGCAGCCGCTCTACGTGTCGGTGATGGAGAAGCAGGGCGGCGATGTGCGCTTTGACAACGAGGGGTCGGGCTATGGCTTTCGCACGGTGAGGAAGCTAAAGTCGGCGCAGACCATGTTGCCCACGACTTGCAAGATGGAGCGGTTCTAGCGGCTCCGGGCCGGCGTTGCCGCAAATGCCATCGCCGGCCCGTTTTCCGTTATAATCGCCCGCTGTCATAGCCAGCCGGTTGTCAAAAACCGGCCCGGCGAGACAGTTGCCTGTATGTAAGACACGCACAAGGCACGACGCATGCGGCACATTTCGTGCTGTAGCGTTCGCAAGTGAAAAGGAAATCACCATGGCAGAAGCCCAAGTCAGCAGCAAAACCGAAGTCATCAAGCAGTTCGCACGTGCCGCCAACGACACGGGTAGCCCCGAAGTCCAGGTCGCTTTGCTGACCACCCGCATCAACGAACTGACCCCCCACTTCAAGGCCAACATGAAGGATCACCACAGCCGCCGCGGTCTGCTGCGCATGGTGAGCCGTCGTCGTCGCCTGCTGGACTACCTCAAGGCCAACGATGCCGACCGTTATCGTTCGCTGATCGAGAAGCTCGGCCTGCGTAAGTAAGCAGCCAGGATCGTCCGGATGGCAGCACGAATGGATGCACTGCACGCCTTCGCGTGAGCCACTAATGCCTGCGTCAGCCTCGCTGATGCAGGCATTTTGTTTTTGCGGATGAAATGTCGCAGGTCCGGCCGCTGCCCGGTCGATGTCTGGTATTGCTGCAAGTGATTTTTGCTCTACTTGATGGTGCCATGACCCCGAGGGMTGGCACACGTTGCGCCAAGACGTGCAACGGAGTAAGTTACTGTGTTCTTTAGCTTTTTTCAGCTTTTTTACTGTTAATCCATACCGGAGTCGGGCAAGGAAGCGGGGCTTTGTGTCATTCCAGCGCGGTATTTGCCCAGGCAGATGCCCACGTACCAGAACCAGGTATCGCACCAGGTATCGCGCTGGAATGGCATAGCACTTCCCTGTGACTGAGGCCGACGCTGATCCGGCAGTTCGCCCGCGGCTGCTAACGCGGGCGTTGCACAAGCGTGCAAGCACGAACAAAAGGAACGCTCATGACCATGTTCAACAAGATCGTCAAGGAATTCCAGTGGGGCCAGCACAAGGTGCGCCTGGAAACCGGCGAGGTYGCCCGCCAGGCTGGCGGYGCCGTGATCGTCGACATTGAAGACACCGTGGTGCTCGCCACCGTTGTCGCTGCCAAGTCGCCSAAGSCSGGCCAGGATTTCTTCCCGCTSACCGTCRACTACMTCGAAAAGACCTACGCWGCCGGCAAGATCCCCGGYGGCTWCTTCAAGCGYGAAGGYCGTCCGTCGGAAAACGAGACGCTGACCTCGCGCCTGATCGACCGCCCGCTGCGCCCGCTGTTCCCGGAAGGCTTCTACAACGAAGTGCAAGTGGTCATCCACGTGCTGTCGCTGAACCCGGAAGTCCCGGCTGACATCCCCGCCCTGATCGGCGCCTCGGCTGCCCTGGCAGTGTCGGGCATTCCGTTCAGCGGCCCGGTCGGCGCAGCGCGCGTTGGCTACAAGGACGGCCAGTACCTGCTGAACCCGACCCGCTCGCAAATCGCCGCTTCGGAACTGGACCTGGTGGTTGCCGGTACCGAGCGCGCCGTACTGATGGTGGAGTCGGAAGCCCGCCAACTGTCGGAAGAGGTGATGCTGGGCGCCGTGGTCTACGGCCACGAGCAAATGCAGACGGCCATCAATGCCATCCATGACCTGGTGCGCGACGGCGGCAAGCCGGAGTGGGACTGGACCGCGGCCCCGAAGAACGAAGCGCTGATCGCCAAGGTCGGCGAAATCGCCCTGCCGCTGCTGCAGGACGTCTACCAGCTGCGCCAGAAGTCGGCTCGCAGCCAAAAGCTCAAGGAAGTCTACGCCACCGTGGCGGCAAAGCTGGCCGAAGCCGGCGTGGAAGCCGACAAGGTCGAAGTGGGCAACGTGCTGTTCGACATCGAAGCCAAGATCGTGCGCAGCCAGGTGCTGTCGGGCGAGCCGCGCATCGACGGCCGCGACACCCGCACCGTGCGCCCGATCGAGATCCGCTCGTCGGTGCTGCCGCGCGCTCACGGCTCGGCCATCTTCACCCGTGGCGAAACCCAGGCGCTGGTGGTTGCCACGCTGGGCACCAAGGGCGATGAGCAGATCATCGACGCGCTCGCCGGCGAGTACCGCGACCGCTTCATGCTCCACTACAACATGCCTCCGTTCGCCACCGGCGAAACCGGCCGCGTGGGCAGCCCCAAGCGCCGCGAAATCGGCCACGGCCGCCTGGCCAAGCGCGCGCTGATCCCGGTCCTGCCGAAGGATGACGAATTTGCCTACACCATCCGCCTGGTGTCCGAAATCACCGAATCCAACGGCTCGTCGTCGATGGCATCGGTGTGCGGCGGCTGCCTGGCACTGATGGACGCAGGCGTTCCGATCAAGGCGCACGTGGCCGGCGTGGCCATGGGCCTGATCCTGGAAGGCAACAAGTTCGCCGTGCTGACCGACATCCTGGGCGACGAGGACCACCTCGGCGACATGGACTTCAAGGTCGCGGGTACCGACACCGGCATCACCGCGCTGCAGATGGACATCAAGGTCCAGGGCATCACCAAGGAAATCATGCAGGTCGCGCTGGCGCAAGCCAAGGAAGGCCGCCTGCATATCCTGGGCAAGATGCAGGACGCGATGGGCCATGCGCGCACCGAGCTGTCGGAGCACGCACCGCGCATGATCACCATGAAGATCCATCCGGACAAGATCCGCGAAGTGATCGGCAAGGGCGGCTCGACCATCCAGGCCCTGACCAAGGAAACCGGCACCACCATCGACATCCAGGAAGACGGTACCATCACCATCGCCTCGACCTCGACCGAAGGCATGGCCGAAGCCAAGCGCCGCATCGAAGGCATCACCGCGGAAGCCGAAGTGGGCAAGATCTACGCCGGCACCGTGCTCAAGCTGCTGGACTTTGGCGCCATCGTCAACATCCTGCCGGGCAAGGATGGCCTGCTGCATATCTCCGAGATCGTCAACGAACGCGTCAAGGACATCAAGGACTGGCTCAAGGAAGGTCAACACGTGCGCGTCAAGCTGATCCAGGCTGACGAGAAGGGCCGCCTGCGCCTGTCCCTGAAGGCCGCGCTGGCCGAAGAGGGCGGCAGCATCAGCCCGATCGCCAACACCAGCGAGGCACCGGCTGCTCCGGCAGCACCGGCAGCACCGGCCGCGCCGACGACGCCTTCGGCTGATCAGCAACAGCAGTAAGCGTTTTACGGTGCCGGTAGAACGACGGTACCCGTAGCAGAAAAAGCGGCTGGCGATGTCCAGCCGCTTTTTTGTTTACACTCCCGCCAGTCCCACCCCATGCGGCCCGGCTGTTCGGCCCGCTGCATGGCGGGTGCCCAGATTGATCCCCCCGCCCTGCGTGCGCGAGCCCGCCGCATGCGCGAGGTCCCTAACCGCAAGGAGCAGCAATGCAAGCCATCGAAATCCGCGAGTACGGCGCCCCCGAAGTCCTGCAGCTGGCGCAACGCCCCGACCCCGTGCCCAAGGCCGGCGAGATCCTGATCCGCGTGGCCGCGGCYGGCATCAACCGTCCAGATGTATTCCAGCGTACCGGCAACTACCCGGTGCCACCCGGCGCGTCCGACCTGCCGGGCCTGGAAGTGGCCGGCGTGGTGGCCGGCGGCGACCTGGCGCACCCCGACAACCGCTTCGGCCTGAAGCTGGGCGATCGCGTGTGCGCGCTGGTGCAGGGCGGCGGCTACGCCGAGTTGTGCGTGGCCCCCRCGGCGCAATGCCTGCCGGTGCCGGCGGGCCTGTCGGATGTCGAGGCGGCCGCATTGCCGGAGACGTTCTTCACCGTGTGGAGCAACGTATTCGATCGCGGCTACCTGGGCCGCGGCCCGCTGGGCAAGGACGAGACCCTGCTGATTCAGGGCGGCTCGAGCGGCATCGGCACGACCGCCATCCAGATCGCCAAGGCCCTGGGCCACAAAGTCTTCGTCACCGCCGGCAGCGCCGACAAGTGCCGTGCCTGCGAGGAACTGGGCGCCGACCGTGCCATCAACTACAAGGCCGAGGACTTTGTCGCCGAGGTCAAGGCCCTGACCGGCGGCCGTGGCGCGGATGTCATCCTCGACATGGTGGCCGGCCCGTATCTGGCGCGCGAGCTGGCCTGCGTCGCCGACGATGGCCGCATTGTGATCATCGCGCTGCTGGGTGGCGCCAAGGCCGAGATCCCGCTGGGCGATATCCTGCGCCGCCGTATCACCGTGACGGGCTCCACGCTGCGTCCCCGCCCGGTGGCGTTCAAGGGCGAGATCGCGCAGGCGTTGCACCAGCACGTGTGGCCGCTGCTGGCCGCGGGCAAGATCAAGCCGTTGATCCACCAGACCTTCCCGGCCGCCCAGGCCGCCGATGCGCATCGGCTGATGGAGTCCAGCGAGCACATCGGCAAGATCGTCCTTACCTGGTAATGCCGCTGGTAGCGGGCTGATGGCCGAGTGTGGCCGAGTGCGGCCGGGGCCTCGCGCCCCGGGCCGATTTAGGGGCCCTTCTGTGGCGTAGGGCCTTGGCGCGCGCTACAATAGCCGGTTTGATTGAGAGGGGCGCCCTGTGAGACAAAAGCTCGTTATCGGCAACTGGAAGATGCACGGCAGCCTGGCTGCCAATGTGGCCTTGCTGGAAGCGATCAAGGCAGCGCCCGCAAGCGCGCGCCTGGCGGTATGCGCGCCGTTCCCGTATCTTGCGCAGTGCCAGGCGTTGCTGGCCGGGTCCGTGGTGGCCTGGGGCGCGCAGGACGTGTCCGCCGAGGCGCGTGGTGCCTTCACGGGCGAGGTCGCGGCCTCCATGCTGGCTGAGTTCGGTGTTTCGTATGCCCTGGTGGGGCATTCGGAGCGCCGCAGCTACCATGGCGAGACCGATGCCACGGTGGCGGCCAAGGCGGTGCGCGCGCTGGAGTTCGGCATTGTGCCGGTGGTGTGCGTGGGCGAGAGCCTGGCGCAGCGCGAGGCCGGCGAGACCGAGGCCGTGGTTGGCCGCCAGCTCGGCGCCGTGCTCGAGGCCCTCTCGCTTGAGCAACTCGGCCGCATCGTGCTGGCCTATGAGCCAGTGTGGGCGATCGGCACGGGCAAGACCGCAAGCAGCGAGCAGGCCCAGGCCGTGCACGCTTTCCTGCGCGCCCAGGTGGCGGCGCGCGACGCAGGCGTGGCGGCTCGCATGGCCATGTTGTACGGTGGCAGCGTGAAGCCGGACAACGCGGCAGAACTATTTTCCATGCCCGACATCGACGGGGGCCTCATCGGAGGCGCCTCGTTGAAGTCGGACGATTTCCTCGCGATCGGCAACGCCTGAATGCCGGCCGCTCATAGGGTCTGATCAGGCAAGCGAATCGAACCAAATGGCAATTTTCAAAACTTTGTTGGTAGTGGCGCAGGTACTGTCCGCGCTTGGCGTGATTGGCCTGGTGCTGCTGCAGCATGGCAAGGGCGCTGATGTCGGCGCGGCGTTCGGCTCGGGGGCCTCGGGCAGCCTGTTCGGCGCCACCGGCTCGGCCAACTTCCTGTCGCGTACCACCGCCGTGCTGGCGACGCTGTTCTTCATCTGCACGCTGAGCCTGACGCTGATGGGCAACTACCGGCCGGCAGCTTCGCTGGGCGTGATGGGCTCCGCGCCCGCGGTGGCGCCGGCGGTGGCGGGGGCTTCGGCGCCTGCTGCTGCATCGGCTGCCGCGGCCTCGAATCCTTCTGCGCCTGCTGTACCGAAATAATCAACCAGCCTTGTGACTTATTCTTGAAGATTTTTGCTGTTGTGCATTGAACAAAACAAGAATCCTAGGTTAGAATACAAGGCTTGAAACGATCCCCCAGCGACGGGGCTCCAGCCAGGATAAAGTAGTATCCCAGCCAGAGTTCCGAAGGGTGTAAAAACCCAGGGCCCTGAAAAGCCCGGCGCGAGGCAATATTGTTTCTCCCCCAGCCGACGTGGTGAAATTGGTAGACACGCTATCTTGAGGGGGTAGTGGCGAAAGCTGTGCGAGTTCGAGTCTCGCCGTCGGCACCAAACAACTTGATCGGGGCATACATCCGGAGCGCATCCCGGATGTATGCCCCGGCCAGTCCGCAAGGCGGCGTCGTAATTTCTACGGAATGGCGCTTGGGGTGGGCAACAGGACGCCGCTTACCGCTGGTGCTGTTGACAACATTCCAGATAAGGCTGGCCGTACCTTGAATCTCGAAGCCTACTTCCCCGTCCTCATCTTCATCATCTTCGGTGTCGTGCTCGGCATTGCACTGATGTCGATTGGCCGAATTCTCGGTCCAAACAAACCTGATCCCGCGAAGCTCTCTCCGTACGAGTGCGGCTTCGAAGCGTTCGAGGACGCGCGCATGAAGTTCGACGTGCGCTACTACCTCATCGCTATTCTTTTTATCCTGTTCGATCTCGAGACCGCCTTCCTGTTTCCCTGGGGTGTAGCCCTGCGGGATATCGGCTGGCCGGGTTTCTTCGCCATGGGCGTGTTTCTGCTGGAATTCATCGTGGGCTTCGTCTACATCTGGAAAAAGGGCGCGCTCGATTGGGAGTGATGTGATATGGCAATCGAAGGCGTTCTCAATGAAGGCTTCGTCACGACTACCGCTGACAAGCTGATCAACTGGACCCGCACCGGGTCGCTCTGGCCGATGACCTTTGGCCTGGCGTGCTGCGCTGTGGAAATGATGCATGCTGGCGCCGCGCGCTACGACATGGACCGCTTCGGCGTGATTTTCCGCCCGTCGCCGCGCCAGTCGGACGTGATGATCGTGGCCGGCACGCTGTGCAACAAGATGGCCCCMGCGCTGCGCAAGGTCTATGACCAGATGGCAGAGCCGCGTTGGGTGATCTCGATGGGTTCCTGCGCGAATGGCGGTGGCTACTATCACTACTCGTATTCAGTGGTGCGTGGTTGCGATCGGATCGTGCCGGTGGATATCTATGTGCCTGGCTGCCCCCCGACGGCGGAAGCGTTGATCTACGGCATCATCCAGTTGCAGAACAAGATCCGTCGCACCAACACCATCGCGCGCAAGGGCTGACATGTCGAACCTCGATACTCTGAAGGCCGCGCTCGAAAAGGTACTGGGCAAGCGTATCCAGAAACTGGTAGAGGCGCTAGGCGAGATTACCCTTATCGTCAAGGCCGATGACTACCTGGAAAGCGCGCTGATGCTGCGCGACGATCCCGCACTGCATTTTGAGCAGCTGCTCGATGTGTGCGGCGTCGACTATTCCACCTACGGCGACGGCGCCTGGGACGGTCCCCGTTTCGCGGCCGTGACGCACCTGATCTCGATCAAGCATAACTGGCGCTTGCGCGTACGCGTGTTCGCGCCGGACGACGACGTGCCCGTGGTGCCCTCGCTGACCGACGTCTGGAACTCGGCGAACTGGTTCGAGCGCGAAGCGTTCGACTTCTACGGCATCGTGTTCGAAGGCCACAACGACCTGCGCCGCCTGCTGACCGACTATGGTTTTGTCGGCCACCCGTTCCGCAAGGATTTCCCGGTCTCGGGCTATGTCGAGATGCGCTACGACCCCGAGCAAAAGCGGGTGATCTATCAGCCCGTCACGATCGAGCCGCGCGAGGTCACGCCCCGCGTGATCCGCGAAGAGAATTACGGCGGCTTGCAGCACTGAGAACGCGCAATGGCAGACATCAAGAATTACACCCTTAACTTCGGCCCGCAGCACCCTGCGGCACACGGCGTGCTGCGCCTTGTGCTGGAGCTGGACGGCGAAGTCATCCAGCGCGCCGACCCGCACATCGGCCTGCTGCACCGTGCCACCGAAAAGCTGGCCGAGCAGAAGACCTGGATCCAGAGCGTGCCGTACATGGACCGCCTCGACTACGTGTCGATGATGGTCAACGAGCAYGCCTACGTGATGGCCATCGAGAAGATGCTGGGTCTCGAGGTGCCGATTCGCGCGCAGTACATCCGCGTGATGTTCGACGAAATCACGCGCTTGCTGAACCACCTCATGTGGATCGGCTCGCACGCGCTCGACGTGGGCGCGATGGCGGTGTTCCTGTACGCCTTCCGCGAACGCGAAGACATGTTCGACATGTACGAGGCGGTGTCGGGTGCGCGCATGCACGCGGCTTACTACCGTCCGGGCGGCGTGTACCGCGACCTGCCGGACACGATGCCGCAATACAAGGCGTCGAAGATCCACAACGAGCGCGCCATCAAGGCCATGAACGAAGCGCGCTCGGGCTCGCTGCTGGACTTCATCGAGGACTTCACCAACCGCTTCCCGAAGTACGTCGACGAATACGAGACGCTGCTGACGGACAACCGGATCTGGAAGCAACGCCTGGTCGGCATTGGCGTGGTGAGTCCCGAGCGCGCGCTGCAGATGGGCTTTACCGGCCCGATGCTGCGCGGCTCCGGCATCGAGTGGGACCTGCGCAAGAAGCAGCCCTACGAAGTGTATGACCGCATGGACTTCCAGGTGCCGGTGGGCGTGGGCGGCGATTGCTACTCCCGCTACCTGGTGCGCGTGGAAGAAATGCGCCAGTCCAACAACATCATCAAGCAGTGCATTGACTGGCTGCGCCGCAATCCGGGCCCGGTGATGAGCGACAACCACAAGGTGGCGCCGCCGTCGCGCGTGGACATGAAGTCGAACATGGAAGAGCTGATCCACCACTTCAAGCTCTTCACCGAAGGCATTCACGTGCCCGAAGGCGAGACTTACGCGGCAGTGGAGCACCCGAAGGGCGAGTTCGGCATCTATGCCATCTCCGACGGTGCGAACAAGCCGTATCGCCTGAAGATCCGTGCCCCGGGCTTTGCCCATCTGGCCGCACTGGATGAAATGGCCAAGGGCCACATGATTGCGGATGCGGTAACGATCATCGGTACGCAAGACATCGTCTTCGGCGAAATCGACCGCTGACGAGCTAACAAGAGCCGCCGGCCCCGGACGACGATCCGGGCGCCCCTGGCACGGACCCACAATCGATCGTGTCCGGTCACGGGAAACCCGCGGTGAGCCCAGCATGCCTTTGACATGCGGGCTGCAACGGCAGCGACGGCTGCAAACCTGCGGGATGCGCGCCATGTGGCGGCGCAGATCCGCAAATGACACGGCGTATTACAGCAACGACCATGCTATCAGCAGAAGCTCTCAAGGAAATCGATCGCGCGATCGCCAAGTATCCGGCTGACCAGAAGCAGTCGGCCGTGATGGCGGCGTTGGCCGTGGCGCAGGGCGAAGTGGGCTGGGTCTCCCCGGAAGTCATGCAGTTTGTTGCCAGCTACCTCGACATGCCGCCGGTATGGGTCGAGGAGGTTGCAACCTTCTACAACATGTACGACACCAAGCCGGTCGGCAAGTACAAGCTGACCGTCTGCACCAACCTGCCGTGCGCACTCTCCGGCGGCGAACGTGCCGGCGACTACCTCAAGCAAAAGCTGGGGATCGGCTACAACGAAACCACCCCGTGCGGCACCTTCACCCTCAAGGAAGGCGAGTGCATGGGCGCCTGCGGCGACGCACCGGTGATGATCGTCAACAATACCCGCATGTGCAGCCATATGAGCGACGCCAAGCTGGACGCGCTCGTCGACGAGCTCAAGGCCGCCGGCAGCACTGCAGCCAAGGGAGATAAGTAACATGACCTCTCTGCACGACCGCCATATCAAGCCGCTGATCCTGGCTGGCCTCGATGGCAGCAACTGGCACCTCGACGACTACGTCAAGCGCGGTGGCTACCAGCAGCTCAAGCGCATCCTGACCGAGAAGATCACGCCCGAGCAGGTGATCGCGGACGTCAAGGCCTCCGGCCTGCGCGGCCGTGGCGGCGCAGGCTTTCCCACCGGCCTGAAGTGGAGCTTCATGCCGCGTCAGTTCCCCGGCCAGAAATACCTGGTCTGCAACACCGACGAGGGCGAGCCCGGTACCTTCAAGGACCGCGACATCATCCGCTACAACCCGCATGCGCTGATTGAAGGCATGGCCATCGGTGCGTACGCGATGGGCATCACCGTGGGCTACAACTACATCCACGGCGAGATCTGGAACGAGTACAAGATTTTCGAGCAAGCCCTCGAAGAGGCACGTGCCGCCGGTTTCCTGGGTGACAACATCCTGGGCTCGGGCTTTGACTTCCAGCTGCACGCCCACCACGGCTACGGCGCCTACATCTGTGGCGAGGAAACCGCGCTGCTCGAATCGCTGGAAGGCAAGAAAGGCCAGCCGCGCTTCAAGCCGCCGTTCCCGGCCAGCTTCGGCCTGTACGGCAAGCCGACCACCATCAACAACACGGAGACGTTTGCCGCGGTGCCGTTCCTGTTGTCGATCGGGCCGGAAAACTACCTGAAGATGGGCAAGCCGAACAATGGCGGCTCCAAGATCTTCTCGATCTCCGGCGACGTCGAGCGCCCCGGCAACTATGAGATCCCGCTGGGCACGCCGTTCGCGACCCTGCTGGAACTCGCCGGCGGCATGCGCGGCGGCAAGCGCATCAAGGCAGTGATCCCGGGCGGCTCGTCCGCCCCGGTGGTGCCGGGCGACATGATGATGGCGTCCGACATGGACTATGACTCGATCGCCAAGGCCGGCTCGATGCTGGGCTCGGGCGCGGTGATCGTGATGGACGAGACGCGCTGCATGGTTCGTTCGCTGCTGCGTCTGTCGTATTTCTACTTTGAAGAATCGTGCGGCCAGTGCACGCCGTGCCGTGAAGGCACCGGCTGGCTCTATCGCATGGTGAATCGTATCGAACACGGAGAAGGGCGCCAGGAAGATCTGGACCTGCTCAATAACGTCGCTGAAAACATCATGGGCCGCACTATCTGCGCGCTTGGTGATGCGGCAGCGATGCCGGTCCGCGGCATGCTCAAGCACTACTGGAAAGAGTTCGAATATCACGTCGAACACAAGCAGTGCATKGTTCCGGCCTACTCTTAAGCGTGGCAGAACATGGTTGAACTCGAGATCGACGGCAAGAAGGTTGAGGTTGCTGAAGGCAGCCTGGTGATGGAAGCCGCCCGCCAGCTGGGCACCTACATCCCGCACTTCTGCTACCACCGTAAATTGTCCATCGCGGCGAACTGCCGCATGTGCCTGGTTGAGGTTGAGAAAGCGCCCAAGGCGCTGCCCGCCTGCGCCACGCCGGTCACCCCTGGCATGAAGGTCTTCACCAATTCGGAGAAGGCAGTCAAGGCCCAGAAGTCGGTGATGGAATTCCTGCTGATCAACCACCCGCTGGATTGCCCGATCTGCGATCAGGGCGGCGAGTGCCAGTTGCAGGATCTGGCCGTGGGCTACGGCGCATCGGAATCGCGCTACAAGGAAGAAAAG
Organism: Cupriavidus sp. 01L46; assembly: GCF_056399905.1. Taxonomy (NCBI): domain Bacteria; kingdom Pseudomonadati; phylum Pseudomonadota; class Betaproteobacteria; order Burkholderiales; family Burkholderiaceae; genus Cupriavidus; species Cupriavidus sp. 01L46. Next base: position 10,613 of record NZ_JBFTSF010000069.1, on the reverse strand, counting down.
CGCGTCGTATTCCACAAGAACGTGGGCCCGCTGATCTCCATGGAAGAGATGAGCCGCTGCATCCACTGCACCCGCTGCGTGCGCTTTGGCCAGGAAGTGGCCGGCGTGATGGAGCTGGGCATGCTGGGCCGTGGCGAGCACTCCGAGATCACGACCTTCGTTGGCCAGACCGTGGATTCGGAACTGTCCGGCAACATGATCGACCTCTGCCCGGTCGGCGCGCTGACCAGCAAGCCGTTCCGCTACTCGGCACGTACCTGGGAACTGGCGCGCCGCAAGTCGGTGTCGCCGCACGATGGCCTGGGCGCGAACCTGGTGGTGCAGACCAAGAAYCAGCGCGTGATGCGCGTGCTGCCGCTGGACAACGAAGCCGTCAACGAATGCTGGCTGTCCGACAAGGACCGCTTCTCGTACGAAGGCCTCAACAGCCCGGACCGTCTCACCAAGCCGCTCGTCAAGCAGGGTGGCGAGTGGATGGAAACTGACTGGCAGACCGCACTGGAATACGTGGCCAACGGCCTCGCGAGCATCAAGCGCGACCATGGCGCCGACCAGATCGCCGCGCTGGCCAGCCCGCACAGCACGCTGGAAGAACTCCACCTGCTGGGCAAGCTGGTGCGTGGCCTGGGCAGCGACAACGTCGACTTCCGCCAGCGCCAGACCGATTTCTCGGCCGCCATCAAGGGTGCGCCGTGGCTCGGCCTGCCGATCGCCGACGTCTCCGCGCTGCAACGCGTGCTGGTGATCGGTTCCGCCCTGCGCAAGGATCATCCGCTGCTGGCCGCGCGTCTGCGCCAGGCTGGCAAGAAGGGGGCCCGCGTGGCCGTGCTCGGCGCCAGCGCCGAGGACCTGCTGATGCCGCTGGCCGCACGCATTGACGTAGCGCCGTCCGGCTGGACCGCAGCCCTGGCCGGCGTGGCCCGTGCCGTTGCCGCCGCCAAGGGCGTGGCCGCTCCGGCGGGCACCGATGGCTTCGATGGCGACGACAAGGCCAAGCTGGTGGCCGACGCGCTGCTGTCGGGCGAGCGCCGCGCCGTGTTCCTCGGCAACGAGGCCGTGCGTCATCCGCAATTTGCCGCGCTGCACGCGCTGGCACAGTGGATCGCCACGGAAACCGGCGCTACGCTGGGCTTCCTGACCGAAGCCGCGAACACCGTCGGTGGCCATATCGCCGGCGCGCTGCCGCAAAATGGCGGCGCCAATGCGCAGGCCATGTTCGACACGCCGCGCCGTGCCTACGTGTTGTTGAACACGGAACCCGAGTTCGACGCCGCCAACCCGAGCCAGGCCCTGGCCGCGCTGGCCCAGGCCGGCACCGTGGTGGTGCTGTCCGCGTTCCGCTCGGACGCCGCGCTGCAATATGCTGACGTGATCCTGCCGGTGACCCCGTTCACCGAAACCGCAGGCACGTTCGTGAACTGCGAAGGCCTGCCGCAAAGCTTCAACGGCGTCGTCCGCGCGCTGGGCGATTCGCGTCCGGGCTGGAAGGTGCTGCGCGTGCTTGGCAACCTGCTGGACGTGCCTGGCTTTGACTTCGAGACCGCCGAAAGCGTGCGAGACGAAGTGCTGGCCAAGCCGGTCGCACCGCAACTGAACAACGGCACCGACGCGGCCATCCGCGTCACCGCCCAGGTGGCGGGTGGGATCGAACGCATCGCCGATGTGCCGATCTACCATGCCGACCCGATCGTGCGCCGTGCCGATTCGCTGCAACTGTCCGCAGCCGCGCGCCGCGCCATGCAAGCCGGCCTGTCAGCCGACCTGTTCGCCTCGCTGGGCGTGCAGGCTGGCGACCCGGTGCGCGTGACGCAAGGGCAGGGCAGCGTGGTGCTGCCAGCCGCCCTCGAAGCCGCGTTGCCTGCCGGCACCGTGCGCGTGTCCGCCGGCACCGTTGCCGCGACCACGCTGGGCGCACCGTTCGGCACCGTCACCGTAGAGAAAGCCATCGACCTGGCCGCCACCGCGAAGGGCGCGGCCGAGCCGGCGGCCACGGCATAAGAAGAGCGAGAAAGAAACATGATCGATTGGATTACCTCGCAAGGACAGAATCTCTTCGGCGGCGCCTGGACGCCGCTGTGGATCCTGATTCGCGCCGTGGTCATTGTGGTGCCGCTGCTGTTGTGCGTGGCCTACCTGATCCTGTGGGAGCGCAAGCTGATTGGCTGGATGCACGTGCGTATCGGCCCGAACCGGGTCGGACCGCTCGGCCTGCTGCAGCCGATCGCCGACGTGCTCAAGCTGCTGCTCAAGGAAGTGATGATGCCCACGCAGGTCAGCCGGGGCATGTACCTGGTTGCCCCGCTGATGGTGCTGATGCCCGCCGTGGCGATCTGGGCGGTGATTCCGTTCCAGGCCGAAGTGGTGATGGCCAACGTCAACGCCGGCCTGCTGTACGTGATGGCGATCAGCTCGGTTGGCGTCTACGGCGTGATCCTGGCCGGTTGGGCCTCCAACTCCAAGTACGCCTTCATCGGCGCCATGCGCGCCGCGGCGCAGATGGTGTCCTATGAAATCGCCATGGGCTTTGCCCTGGTGACCGTGCTGATGGTGTCTGGCAGCCTGAACCTGTCGGCCATCGTCAACTCGCAGAACACCGGCTATTTCGCCAACATGGGGATCAACGTACTGTCGTGGAACTGGCTGCCGCTGCTGCCCATGTTCGGCGTGTACTTCATCTCTGGCGTGGCCGAAACCAACCGCCACCCGTTCGACGTGGTGGAAGGCGAGTCGGAAATCGTTGCCGGCCACATGATCGAGTACTCGGGCATGGGCTTCGCGCTGTTCTTCCTGGCTGAGTACATCAACATGATCGTCATCTCGACGATGACCGCGTTGATGTTCCTGGGAGGCTGGGCGCCGCCGTTCGAGAGCTTCATCACCAATGCGGTCCCGGGCTTCTTCTGGCTGGTGATCAAGGTATTTTTGCTGCTGTCGGTGTTTATCTGGATTCGTGCTTCGTTCCCGCGCTACCGCTATGACCAGATCATGCGCCTGGGCTGGAAGATCTTCATCCCGCTGACGGTGGGCTGGCTGGTCATCGTGGCGATCTGGATCCGGTCGCCCTGGAATATCTGGCATTGAACGGCCAAAGCAGGGGCGCAGCCACAACAGGCGGCGCCCTGCGGAATCATTAGGAAGCAATCGTCATGCTGCTCGCCATCAAGGACTTCTTCAACAGCCTGCTCCTGAAGGAACTCTTCAAGGGCATGGCTCTGACCGGGCGTTATCTCTTCGCCCGCAAGATCACGGTCCAGTTCCCCGAAGAGAAAACGCCGATGTCGCCGCGTTTTCGCGGCCTGCACGCGCTGCGCCGCTACCCCAACGGGGAAGAGCGCTGCATCGCCTGCAAGCTGTGCGAAGCGGTTTGCCCGGCCGTGGCCATCACCATCGAGTCCGATGCCCGCGCCGACGGCACCCGCCGCACCACGCGCTATGACATCGACCTGACCAAGTGCATTTTCTGCGGTTTCTGCGAAGAAGCCTGCCCGGTCGACGCCATCGTCGAGACGCATATCCTCGAGTACCACGGCGAGAAGCGCGGCGACCTGTACTTCACCAAGGACATGCTGCTGGCAGTGGGCGACCGCTACGAGCCGCAGATCGCCGCGGCCAAGGCTGCGGACGCCAAGTACCGCTGATAAGCGCATTACAGGGCGTGCCCGCCGAACCTGGCGGGCGTTGCCAATGCATTGTGAATCGGGCCCCGTGTGGGGCTAACGAAAAGGATGCCGCAAGGGCAGGCMACCAGGGGTGGCTTGTGCCGGAAGGCTCGACGAGGACCATGGAACTCACGACCACCATCTTCTATGTCTTTGCGCTGGTGCTGGTGCTCTCCGCACTGAAAGTCATCACCGCGAAGAACCCGGTGCACTCCGCACTGTTCCTCGTGCTGTCGTTTTTTACGGCAGCCGCGATCTGGATGCTGCTGAAGGCCGAATTCCTCGCCATCCTGCTTGTGCTGGTGTACGTGGGCGCCGTGATGGTGCTGTTCCTGTTCGTGGTGATGATGATCGATATCGACATCGAGCACCTGCGACGGGACTTCTGGACCTACGTACCGATGGCCTCGGTGATCGGCGCGCTGATCATCGGCGAGATGGCCACCGTGCTGGTGCGTAACTTCATCGGCACCACGGTGCCGCTGAACAACGTGGCGCAGGGCCCGGACTACTCCAACACGGCAGCGCTCGGCAAGCTGATCTACACCGACTACATCTACGCCTTTGAAGTGGCGGGCATCATCCTGCTGGTGGCGATCATCGCCGCCGTCGCGCTGACGCTGCGCCGCCGCAAGGACAACAAGTCGCAAGACGTGGGCGAGCAGTTGCGCACCCGCCGCCAGGACCGCGTGCGCCTGGTCTCGATGCCCAGCGAAGCCCGTGCCGGCACTCAAGCCAGCCCGGATGCCGCGGCTGCCGCTAACAAGAACTAAAGCCCGGAGAAACGCTGTGCTCTCTCTCGCCCATTTCCTCGTGCTCGGTGCGATCCTGTTCGCCGTCAGCATCGTTGGTATTTTCCTGAACCGCAAGAACGTGATCGTGCTGCTGATGGCGATCGAGTTGATGCTGCTTGCGGTCAATATGAACTTCGTCGCCTTCTCGCACTATCTGGGCGACCTGGCAGGACAGGTTTTCGTTTTCTTTATCCTCACGGTGGCTGCGGCCGAATCGGCAATCGGCCTTGCAATCCTGGTCGTGCTGTTCCGCAACCTGGACACGATCAACGTGGACGACATGGACACCCTCAAGGGTTGATCCGCGCCGCTACGTTATGAATCAAGACCGTTCTCCGACCGCACACCACTAAGCGTCCTATGGCAACCACGCTCGACCCCAACCTGCTACTGGCGATTCCGCTCGCACCGCTCGCCGGTGCAGCCATCGCCGGCCTGTTCGGCACCAAGTTCTTCAGCACATTCTCCTCGGAGACACGCGCCGGCCGCACGCTGGCCCACACCGTGACGATTCTCGGTGTGGCGATTTCCTGCCTGCTGTCGATCATCGTGCTGATGGACGTCATGAACGGCGCGAGCTTCAACGCCACCGTGTACGAGTGGATGAAGATCGGCGACCTGAAGATGGAGGTGGGCTTCCTGGTCGACTCGCTGACCGCGATGATGATGGTGGTGGTGACCTTCGTCTCGCTGATGGTGCACATCTACACCGTCGGCTACATGAGCGAAGACCCCGGCTACAACCGCTTCTTCGCCTACATCTCGCTGTTCACCTTCTCGATGCTGATGCTGGTGATGAGCAACAACTTCCTGCAGCTGTTCTTCGGCTGGGAAGCTGTGGGCCTGGTGTCGTACCTGCTGATCGGCTTCTGGTACACCCGCCCGACGGCCATCTTCGCCAACCTGAAGGCATTCCTGGTCAACCGTGTGGGTGACTTCGGCTTCATCCTGGGCATCGGCCTGCTGCTGGCTTACAGCGGCAGCATGAACTACACCGACGTCTTCGCCGCGCGCGACCAGCTCGCCACGGTGATCTTCCCGGGTACCGACTGGCTGATGATCACGRTCGCCTGCATCTGCCTGTTCATCGGCGCCATGGGCAAGTCGGCGCAGTTCCCGCTGCACGTGTGGCTGCCTGATTCGATGGAAGGTCCGACCCCGATCTCCGCGCTGATCCACGCCGCCACCATGGTGACGGCCGGTATCTTCATGGTTGCGCGCATGTCGCCGCTGTTCGAGCTGTCGGACACCGCGCTGTCGTTCGTCCTGGTGATCGGCGCCATTACCGCGCTGTTCATGGGCTTCCTGGGCATCATCCAGAACGACATCAAGCGCGTGGTGGCTTACTCCACGCTGTCGCAGCTGGGCTACATGACCGTCGCCCTGGGCGCCTCGGCCTACTCGGTGGCCGTGTTCCACCTGATGACCCACGCATTCTTCAAGGCACTGCTGTTCCTTGCGGCCGGCTCGGTCATCATCGGCATGCACCACGATCAGGACATCCGCAACATGGGCGGCCTGCGCAAGTACATGCCGATTACCTGGATCACCTCGCTGGTGGGCTCGCTGGCCCTGATCGGCACGCCGTTCTTCGCTGGCTTCTACTCCAAGGACTCGATTATCGAGGCCGTGGCCGAGTCGCATATCCCGGGTTCGGGCTTCGCCTACTTCGCGGTGCTGGCCGGCGTGTTCGTCACGGCGTTCTACTCCTTCCGCATGTACTTCCTGGTGTTCCACGGCGAGGAGCGCTTCGGCAAGGAAAACCACGATCACCACAACCATCATGGCGACCATGAGGACGAGGAAGTCTCGTCCGACCATCACCATGGCCTGGCTCCGGGAGAAAAGCCGCACGAGTCGCCGTGGGTCGTCACGCTGCCGCTGGTGCTGCTGGCCATCCCGTCGGTGGTGATCGGCGCGATCGCGATCGGCCCGATGCTGTTCGGCGACTTCTTCAAGAATGGCGTGGCCTTCAAGAACGTGATCTACGTGGGCGAGAATCACCACGCGATGGCGGAGCTGACCGAAGCCTTCCACGGCTGGGTGGCGATGGGCCTGCATTCGCTGACCACGCCGGTGCTGTGGCTGGCGATCGCCGGTGTGGTGCTTTCCTGGTTCTTCTACATGAAGCGCCCGGACATCCCGGCTGCCATCAAGCAACGTTTTTCGGGCCTGTACACCCTGCTCGACAACAAGTACTACATGGACGCCTCGTTCGCCACGGTGAGCGCCAAGTAAGGAAAACAAGAAAATGGTTCTGTCTTTCGCTATCTGGCTGCCAATCTTTTTTGGCTTGCTGGTCCTTGCCTCGGGTTCCGACCGTAGTCGCTGCTACGTCCGCTGGATGTCGCTGTTCGGCTCGGTCGCCAGCTTCATCGTGACGCTGCCGCTGGTATTCCACTTCGACCGTTCCACGGCTGCCATGCAGTTCGTCGAGAAGTCGAACTGGATCGAGCGCTTCAATATCAACTACCACCTGGGTGTCGACGGCATCTCGATGTGGTTCGTGGTGCTGACCGCCTTCATCACGGTGATCGTGGTGATCTCCGCCTGGGAAGTGATCACCGAGCGCGTGGCCGAGTACATGGCCTCGTTCCTGATCTTGTCGGGCCTGATGGTCGGCGTGTTTTGCGCGCTCAACGGCATGCTGTTCTACGTGTTCTTCGAAGSCAYGCTSATCCCGATGTWCATCATCATCGGYGTCTGGGGCGGCCCGAACCGTGTGTACGCGGCGTTCAAGTTCTTCCTGTACACGCTGCTTGGCTCGCTGCTGACGCTGGTTGCGCTGCTGTACCTGTACAGCAAGACCGGTACTTTCGAGATCCTCGAATGGCACCAGGCCAAGCTGTCGATGAACGAGCAGATCGCGCTGTTTGTCGCCTTCTTCCTGGCCTTCGCGGTCAAGGTGCCGATGTGGCCCGTCCATACCTGGCTGCCTGACGCCCACGTGGAAGCGCCGACCGGCGGCTCGGTGGTGCTGGCCGCCATCATGCTGAAGCTGGGCGCCTACGGTTTCCTGCGTTTCTCGCTGCCGATCGCGCCGGACGCCAGCCATAGCATGGCCGCCTTCATCATCACCATCTCGCTGATCGCAGTGATCTACATCGGCCTGGTCGCGCTGGTGCAGGCCGACATGAAGAAGCTGGTGGCGTACTCGTCGATCGCCCACATGGGCTTCGTCACGCTGGGCTTCTTCATCTTCAACGAGATCGGCATCGAGGGCGGCATCATCCAGATGATCTCCCACGGCTTTATCTCGGGTGCGATGTTCCTTTGCATCGGCGTGCTGTATGACCGGGTGCACTCGCGCCAGATCGCCGATTACGGCGGTGTGGTGAACACCATGCCGAAGTTCGCGGCGCTGTCGGTGTTCTTCGCCATGGCCAACTGCGGCCTGCCGGCTACCTCGGGTTTCGTCGGTGAGTTCATGGTCATCCTGGGCGCGGTCAAGTTCAACTTCTGGATTGGCCTGCTGGCAGCCACGGCACTGATCCTGGGCGCCGCCTATTCGCTGTGGATGGTCAAGCGCGTGATCTTTGGCGACGTGGTGCACAAGCACGTGGCCGAACTGGTCGACCTGAACAAGCGCGAGTTCCTGATGCTCGGCCTGCTGGCGATCATGACCCTGTATATGGGCCTGTATCCGAAACCCTTCACCGATGTGATGCACGCTTCCGTGGTGAACCTGCTGTCGCACGTGGCGCAGTCGAAGCTGTAATCGGGGAGAGAAACAAACATGCAACCGTCCTCGACATTGGCACCTGTGGCGCCAATCATTTTCCTGGCGATCGCGATCGCCGCGGTCAACTGGATCGACCTTGCCCGTGGCAAGAGCCGCACCAGCGTGGCCTATCCGCTGTCGTTGCTGACCACGCTGGTGCTGACCGTGTGGTTCGGCATCAACGGCGTCGCCGGCGAGACCCATTACGCGTTCGCCAACCTGGTGGTGGTGGACCCGATGGCCAACCTGCTGTCGGCCTTCGCATCCGCTGCGCTGTTCGTCACGCTGGTCTACACCCGTAGCTACCTGGCCGACCGCGACATGTTCAGCGGCGAGTTCTACATGCTCGCGCTGTTCACGCTCGGCGGCCAGATCGTGATGATCACCGGCAACAACTTCCTGACCCTGTACCTGGGCCTGGAACTGCTGTCGCTGGCATCCTACGCGCTGGTGGCCTTGCGCCGCGACAGCCGCGTGACCTCCGAATCCGCCATCAAGTACTTCGTGCTGGGCGCACTGGCCTCGGGCTTCCTGCTGTATGGCATGTCCATGCTGTACGGCGCCACCGGCTCGCTGAACCTCGGCGAAGTGTTCCGCGTGGTGGAATCGGGCCGCGTCAACACCACCATGCTGGCCTTCGGCGTGGTCTTCATCGTGGCCGGCATTGCGTTCAAGATGGGCGCCGCACCGTTCCACATGTGGATTCCGGACATCTACCAGGGCTCGCCGACCGCGGTGACGCTGCTGATCGCTGGCGCGCCCAAGCTGGCTGCGTTCKCCATGGCGCTGCGCCTGCTGGTGGAAGGCCTGCTGCCGCTGGCGGTGGACTGGCAAGTCATGCTGATGGTGCTGGCTGTGGCGTCACTCGCCATCGGCAACCTGACCGCCATCGTGCAAACCAACCTGAAGCGGATGCTGGCTTACTCCACCATCTCGCACATGGGCTTCCTGCTGCTGGGCCTGCTGTCCGGCGTGGCCGACGGCAAGGCCGACGGCGCCGCCAGCGCGTACGGTTCGTCGATGTTCTATGCCGTGACCTACGTGCTGACCACGCTGGGCACCTTCGGCATCGTGCTGCTGCGCGCCGGCAAGGATTTCGAAGCAGAGACCCTGGACGACCTCAAGGGCCTGTCGCGCAAGAATCCCTGGTACGCGCTGCTGATGCTGGTGATGATGTTCTCGCTGGCCGGCATCCCGCCGACCATGGGCTTCTACGCCAAGCTGGCGGTGCTCGAAGCCGTGGTCAAGAGCGGCATGACCTGGCTGGCCGTGGTGGCCGTGCTGTTCTCGCTGATTGGCGCGTTCTACTACCTGCGCATCGTCAAGCTGATGTACTTCGATGCGCCGGCTGACGAGCGCAAGCTGGAATCCAGCTTTGGCCTGCGTTCGATGCTGACGCTGAACGGCGCGGTCATCATTGCCCTGGGCCTGTTCCCCGCGGCACTGATGAACCTGTGCTACCAGGCGATCCGCGCCACGCTGGCGTCCTGATGCACGACGGCGGCGTAGCGATATGAGTTCATCTGCGGCGGGCTGGTTTGTCATCTTGCTGGCATTGGTCTGTGCCAACCTGCCGTTCATCAACCAGCGGCTGTTCGCGCTGATTCCGCTGCGTTTCGCCAGGAAGCCGCTGTGGATGAGGCTGGCTGAGTTGATCACCTGGTATGTGGCGGCAGGCCTGGCCGGCTTCGCCGTGGAGGCGGGACTTGGCAACGCCTTCCCGCAGGGCTGGCAGTTCTACGCCATCACCGCCTGCATGATGCTGGTGTTTGCCTTCCCGGGCTTCACCTGGCAGTACCTCGTCAAACATCGCGCGGCTTGACGGCCGGGTAGCGAAGGCGCCCGGGCCGGCCGCGTCCGGACCCGGAGCTTTCATGAGCGACAAGATTGACACGCTGGACGMTAGCGAGATCGCCGCTGGCGACGATCAAGGCCTGAAGGAAGTGTGCGTGGCGTCCGCCACGCTGCACACAGGCAAATTCCTCACACTCAAGCAAGATATCGTCAAGCTGCCCGACGGCAAGCATGCCGGCCGGGAATATGTGCTGCATCCGGGCGCGGTGATGATGATCCCGCTGTTCAACGATGGCACTGTGCTGCTGGAGCGGCAGTACCGCTATCCGGTTGGCGAAGTGATGCTGGAGTTTCCTGCTGGCAAGCTCGATCCCCAGGAAGGCGCGCAGCGCTGCGGCGAGCGCGAGCTGCGGGAGGAAACCGGCTACAGCGCGCGGCGTTGGGATTACCTCACGCGCATCCATCCCGTTATTTCATATTCCACCGAGTTTATCGATATCTTCCTGGCGCGGGATCTGACCGCCGGGCCGGCGCAGCTCGATGAAGGCGAATTCCTCGAGACGTTTATCGTGCCGGCAGGGCAGGTGATCGATTGGGTGCGCTCGGGGCGGATTACCGACGTCAAGACGATCATTGGGGCGTTCT
>NZ_JBFTSF010000068.1:0-25228 GCF_056399905.1 Cupriavidus sp. 01L46 | reverse complement strand
GAAGACGACGGCAAGCGCTTCGCCAGGGCCAACGCGGAGTTCCACGATGTCGTGTACGCGGGCAGCCACAACGAATACCTGGTGGAGCAGATCGGGAGCATCCGCCGGCTGATGCAGCGCTACCGCCCGCGCATCTTCCAGACGCCGGCGCGCCGGCAGCGCGTGCTCGACGATCACCAGCGGCTGGCGGAAGCCATCCTCGGTGGTGACGAAGCGTCCGCGCATGCGGCCATGCTCGAACACGCGCCGGTAGGCACGACCGGATTCTCCGAGTTCCTCTCGACATTGCCGGCGAGTTATCTTGAAGGCGAGGGCGGCGGCGAGGCCACGGCTTCCCGGAGCCCGGTTCCCCGTGGTGGCGCCCGGCGTGGCCGCAAGCCCGCTGCTGCGGGTGCTGCGTAGCCGTGAGGGCGGAGGCGGCCAAGCGCGGACCGCTTCAGCCCACACGGCAACTCATGCTCAGAACTTGTGCCGCACGCCCATTGCCGCACCGAACTGACTATTCTCGTTCGGTGCGATCTGATAGGCAGCCGCCGCCCCATTCAGACTTTCGAAGTTCAGCGACGCATTCTTCGTATAGGCTGTGCTGAGGTAGACGTCGGTGCGCTTGGACAACGCGTAGTCGGCAATCAGTGTGATCTGCCAGGGGTTGCTCGGATTGCTCTGGCCGGTCGCGGTGTATAGCGACTTGACGTTGTCGTAGTAGACGGCACCGGTCAGTTGCAACGCGCCGGTGGCCTGGTAGTTCAGCGCAAACCACCACAGATCGTCGCGTGCCGCGGTGTTTGCCGCGCGCGTGCCGTTGTTGTTGTACCGGTACGCTGCCTGCGCGAGCAGCGCTGGTGTAATCTGGTAGCGCAGCCCCAGCGCCGCCTTCTGGGTGCGGGTGAAGTTGTTGCCCACCTCGGCGCTGTCGATGCTGTCGTAGGCGGCGGCGACGCCGAAAGACCCGATGCGGTAGTCGAAGCCGCCGCCATAGCCGGCGGAACCCTGGAGCGCGCCCGGCTGTTCGCCGAAGCTATAGTGCATCTCTGCTGCCAGTGGGCCGAGATCGACATGGTATTTCACCATGTTGTCTTCGCGCAGGTTCGCGCCGGCAATACCCACTACCGGCTCATAGGTCGTGGCATACGCCGTGGGCGAGTAGTTGGCCATCATCAGGAACAGCGAAGTGTATTGACGGCCCAGCGTCAGTTGATGTGCGCCGGCGCCAAGCCCTACCCAGGCCTGGCGGCCGAACAGGCGCCCGCCTTGCGTGGAAACGCCGGTATCCAGGCTGAAGCCGCTTTCCAGGGCGAACATGGCCCGCTTGCCTCCACCCAGGTCTTCGATGCCGCGCAAGCCCCATCGGCTGGGAGACAGGCCCCCCGAGTTCAGGGCGACCTTGGAGTGCCCGTCGGGCCCGCTTCCCAGGTTGTTATTGGTGTATTCGATATTGGCATCGGCAACGCCGTACAGCGTGACACCGGAAGTCTGCGCTGCCGCGGCTGCGCTGGCAACGGCGCAGGCAAGGCCGACAAGACTTTTCTTCATGACTTTCTCCTCCATGTTTTGAATATCAATCCCGGATCGGGAAGTGGCAGAACTATCGCACACTGGTATTTATAAAACGCATAGTGGTATACGTGAACTCGTATTGAAAATGCAACGTGCCTGGCCTGCGCAGCCGGCCTTAACGCCGTGGCGCCCCGAGGACGCCCCGCAACGTCATGCGTCCCCGCGCTGGTAATCGGCAAAAGTCTTGCCTTCGCGTGCCAGCCGGACCAGCAGCGGCGCCGGTTCCCACCAGTAGCCGTGCTCTGCGTGGAAGCGCTCAATGTCGGCACAGACTTCGCGCAGCCCGATGTGGTCGGCGTAGTACATCGGGCCGCCATGGCGCGCCGGGAATCCGTAGCCGGTCAGGTAGACCGTGTCGATGTCGCTTGGGCGCAGCGCGACGCCGGCCTCGAGCAGCCTGGCGCCCTCGTTGATCATGCTGTAGACGCAGCGTTTGACGATCTCTTCGGCGCCGACGGGGCGCCGCGCGATGCCAAGGCGTGCCGATTCCTGCGCGATAAAAGTTTCGACTTCGGGGTCGCGCAGCGGCTCGCGGCTGCCGGGTTCATAGCGGTACCAGCCCTTGCCGCTTTTCTGCCCCAGGCGGCCAAGTTCAGTCAGCCTCAGGATCAGGTCGTTCCAGCGCCGGTCCTGCGGCCTGGTGGCCATCTGCGCCTTGCGCGTCTGGTAGCCCACGTCGTTGCCCGCCATGTCGTGCACGGCGAAGATGCCCATGGCGTAGCCGAAGCCGGTCAGCGCCTGGTCAACCTCGTGCGGCAGAGCGCCTTCTTCAACCAGGAAGTGCGCTTCGCGCGTGTAGTTGCGGAACAGCGCATTGCCGATGAAACCCGGGTAGACGCGTGCCAGCACCGCGGTCTTGCCCATGCGCTGTCCCAGTTCCATCAAGGTGGCGATCACGTCCGGCGCGGTCTCGCAGCCGCGCACCACTTCGAGCAGGCGCATCACGTGCGCCGGGCTGAAGAAATGCGCGCCAACCACGTCCCGCGGGCGCCGCGTGACTGCAGCGATGGCGTCCACATCCAGGCCCGAGGTGTTGGTGGCAAGGATGGCGCCGGGCTTGCACAGCGCATCGAGTTCGCGAAACACCTGCTGCTTGAGCGCCATGTCCTCGAAGACGGCCTCGATCACCATGTCGGCCGTGGCGGCGTCAGCCAGGGTCACCGACCCGGTGATGCGTGACATCCGCATCTCCATGGCAGCGGCATCCAGCTTGCCGCGCGAAACACTGCCGGCGTAGTTGTCGCGCACGCGGCGCAGGCCGGTATCCAGCCCTTGCTGGCTGCTATCGATCAGCGTGATGGGAACGCCGATATTGGCCAGCGCCATGGCGATGCCGCCGCCCATGGTGCCCGCGCCGACCACGGCCACCCGGTTTACAGGGCGCAGCGCCAGGTCTTGCGGGAAGTCCGGGATGTGGGCAGCTTCGGCCTGCGCGAAGCGGACATACTCGGCCGTTGCCTGTGCGCCGGCGTCAGATTGCGTTGTCGTTGTCATGAATGTCCTTTGTTGGGTCAGTCAGCCTTCGCGCCGGGCGTGGCGAGGGGTTTGGCGCGTCCTTCGACGAACTCGCGCAGGCGTTTGGCCGCTTCCGGCGGCCGCGGGATGTTGGAAGTCAGGTATTCGACGAATAGGCCGTCGTCGTGCGACAGGTCATTGATGCGTGGCAACACGTTGGTGATGCGCCAGTTCGTATCGGCGGTATTGCGGGTGATCAGCGCGGCGAGCTCGCGCGCCTTGTCCAGGGCCTGGCCTTGCGGCACCACGTAGCGCACGATATGCTCGCGCTCGCCTTCCTGCGCGTTAAGCAGGCGGCCAGTGAGCATCATGTCGGCCATGACGGTGTAGCCCACTATGCGCTGGATGCGCACCGTGCCCCCGCCGCCGACGAAGATGCCGCGCTGTCCTTCGGGCAGGCCGAAGAAGGCCGACTCGTCCGCCACGCGGATGTGGGCGGCCGTGGCCAGTTCCAGTCCGCCGCCGACCACGGCGCCATGCAGCGCGGCGACGAAAGGAATCGGGCCGCGCGCGATGACATCGAACACGGTATGCCAGGAGTGGCGTGTGCGCTTAGCGGGACGGGGCTGCTCGCCCGAAGCCCGCGCCAGCGCTTCCTTCAGGTCCAGTCCGGCGCAGAAGTTGCCGCCATGGCCAAACAGCACGCCTGCATCGGCTTCCTCGCCGGCGCGCACCACGGCATCGTGCAGGGCCCAGACCACCTCTTCGTTGATGGCGTTGCGCTTTTCGGGACGGTTCAGGCCAATCAAGGCTACCTTGCCGTCGAGTTCATAGGTCACCAGTGCGGTGCTCATGTCATGCTCCTTTCAGATTCGCTGCGCGCGAGGAATCGTCGCGCCACGTGTACGGGTTCAACGGTGCTGCGCTCACAGGTCGAGCACCAGCTTTCGGCTCCTGGCGCCCGAACAGCAGACCATCATGCGGTTGTTGGCGGCGCGCTCCGCCGCATTCAGCACCAGGTCGCGGTGGTCTGGCTCGCCGTCCAGCACACGCACCTCGCAGGTGCCGCAGACGCCTTCCTGGCAGGAGTACATGGGCTCTACGCCCTCCGCGATCAGGCATTCCAGGATGGTCCTGCCGGGCTGGATCTCAATGCAGCGGCGGCTGCGTGCCAGCTCGACGGTGAAGCCGCCGGTGGTGGCGGCGCTCTCGCGCGCGGCGAAGTACTCGCGGTGCACGTGCTGCGGCGGAAGCGAGGCGGTTGCCTGCTCGAAGGCCTCCAGCATCGGCACCGGGCCACAGCAATAGATATGTGCCCCCGCTGGCAGGCCGGCCGCGATGGCCGCTACGTCAAGGCGTTCGGCACCGGCCTCGCGGTCGAAGGTGAAGTGCACCTCGGCGCCCGGCTCCATTGCCATGGCTTCCAGTGTCTCGACAAAGGCCGCCTGCTTGCGGGTGCGTGCGGCGTAGTGCAACCGCCACGGACAGCCCAGTTCGCGCAGGCGGTGGATCATGCCAAGGATCGGCGTGATGCCGATGCCGCCGGCCACCAGCACCGCCACGGGTGCCGATTCGTCAAGCGGGAAGTTGTTGCGCGGCGGGCTGATTGTCAGAACGTCGCCGGGGCGAAGGCTCTCGTGCAGGTAGCGTGAGCCGCCGCGGCTCTGCGCATCTCGGTTGACACCGATCACGTAGCGGTGCGGTTCGTACGGCGCGTTCAGCAGCGAGTAACTGCGGATCAGCCCGTTGGGCAGGTGCAGGTCGATATGCGCGCCGGCGGTGAAGCCAGGGAGGGTGCGCAGCGGTGGCTCCGGCCGCAGGTCGAAGGCCAGGATGCCTTCCGCTTCCCAGCTGATGGATTTGACCCGGACTTGCAGGGTGTCGGTCATGCTCATGGATGTCTCCGGTCGAAGCAGGGGGCGGCCACGCCCGCGCCGCCAGTGCCGCCAATGCGGCGTGTATGGCTGCGAAGGGACTTTCGCCCAACCTGCGTCTAGAGTTCCGCGCKAAAGCCTGAGGCGCGGATTATGGGTTCCCACGTTTGCAGCTCGGCGCGCTGGCGGTGCGCCATCTGCTCGGCGTTGAGGAAGTCGGGCACCACCGAGAGCTGCGTCATCAGGGACTGGCGTGCCTGCGGGACGGCCAGGATGGCCTTCAGCGCAGCCTGAACGCGCCTGAGCTCGGCCGCTGGCGTTTTCGCAGGAGCCCACATGGCCGTCCAGGCATCGCCAGAGGTCACCGCATAGCCCTGCTCGGCCATCGTGGGAATATCTGGAGCCAGCGCCGAGCGCTTGTCGCTGAAAATGCCAAGCAGGCGGACTTTGCCTGTGCGGTGGTGGCGCAGCAGGTCCTGCAGCAGCGTGACGGCCGCAGGGATGTGGCCGCCCAGCAGGTCGGTGATCATTGGCGGCGTGCCCTTGTAGGGCGCCACGGACAGGTCAATGCCTGCCACTTTGGCAAGCTGCATGCCCAGGAAATGGTTCTGCCCGCCCAGCCCCGGCGTGCCGAAGCTGGCCTGTTGGGGATTGGCGCGTGCCCATCGCACGAATGCGGCGGCGTCAGTGGCGCCGGTTTGCATTCCGGTGGCCATGCCGGTCGGGTAAGAGACCAGGCCCGCCACCGGCGCGAAGTCTCGCCACAGATCCCACTTGAGCTGCTTGCCGAACACCAGCGTCTGGAAGGTCGGCGTGGCGTTGGGGGCGATCATGTAGGTCAGCCCGTCCGGCGCGGCGGACTTGAGCACGTCGGCCGCCAGCCGGCCGCCCGCACCCACATGGTTTTCGACGATCACCGGCTGGCCGAGCAGCGCCGGCAGAGAATCGGCAAAGTAGCGGGCGATGGCGTCAGTGCCGCCGCCGGGCGGCAGGCCCACCAGGATCCGGATGGCCGGTTTGCCGCGCAGCTGGGCATATGATGCCGCGGGGGTGCAAAGGCCGGCGCAGGCCGCCAGCAGAAGCCGGCGGCGCAGGGGGCTGGTCATGGTTGTCTCCGTCTTCTTGTCGGTCTGTGTGTCGCGGCGCTCAGGGGGCAGCGGTCAGCGAGCGCCAGTCCGCGCCGGCAGGCAGCACGCCGCCGACGGAATTGATTCGGCTGTAGTCGAGTTCGGGGTTATCGGCCAGCGTGGGCGTCTTGCCCGCCATGAACTCGCGCACCGATTTCAGCAGCGCCTGCCGCACGCGCAGCACCGCGCCGTCGGCCGAGCAGAGTTGCTCGGTGGTGMGGTCCGCAATGGGGCCTTGCCCGATGAACATGGCAAAGTCCTCGGTGCCTAGGTGCTGCGGGAAGCCGGTGGCGTGGCCGCGGCGCATCAGGTCCCGGTTCTGGCCCCAGTTGTCGGCCGGCGTGCCCGGCGGCAGCGGAGGGAAATTCCACACGTCCGGCGTGGCCGACATCACCGTCATGCCGAGCGGGCGGTGCGGATTGAAATGGACAAACCAGGCGCGGTGCGTGATGTCATCCACCGGCGTGGAGAAGAACACCGTGCTCGGCCCTTTTTCATCCGGCGCGCAGATGATGCCGTACCACGGCATGACAAAGTTGTTCACGCGGGCATAGAGCTTGTCCTCCGGCAGCGGCCGCAGCGCGGCGTACCGGTAGCCGTAAGGGCGATCCTCGAATTCCAGCCGCGGCGCGAGCGCCTTGGTCATATGCAGGCGCTCATTGCCCGAGCCCGCCGTGATCTGCGTGGTGGACTCGTGCAGGACGCCCACGTGGGAGGAATCCATCGAGGCTTCCACGCCCTGCACCCAGTTGGTCGGCACTTCCTGGCTGGTGACCGAGCGCTGGCTTTCCGGCAGCGAAGTGAAGGGCAGGTCGGGAAATTTCGGCGGCTGTTCACCCTTGCCCAGCCATACCCACACGATGCCGCCGCGCTCTTCCACGCCATAGCGGTTCACACGCACGTGCTTGCAGAACTGGGCCTGGTCGCCAACGTGGTTCGGCGCTTCGATGACCTCGCCGCTGGTGCCGAGCTTCCAGCCGTGGAAGATGCAGCGCAGGCCATTGTCCTCGTTGCGGGCCATCAGCAGCGATGTCTTGCGATGCGGGCACAGCTCGTCGAGCACGCCCACGGCGCCGTCGGTGCGGCGAAACGCCACGTAGTTGTTGCCCAGCAGCCGCACGCGCAGCGGCGCGCCCTCGGCCACCAGCTTGGCCGAGGGCACAGCCGGAATCCAGTAGTGCTGGCGGATCATCTCCCCCATCGGCGCGCCGTTCTCCACGCGCGTGAGCAGGTCGTTGTCTTCGCGGGTCAGGGGCATCTCAGCACTCCTCGTCGGTGCGGAAGGCGCGGGTGTACAGGCGCCTGCAGTTGCATTCGAAGATGTTCTTGCGCTGCGCATCGGTCAGCCACGAGATTCCTTCGATGACAGGCTTCATGTCGTCGTAGTCACGGTCGGTCAGCGGGTCGCGCGCGCTGCCGGTGCCCGGTTTCTCGGTGCCGAACAGAACGTTGTCGGTGCCGGCCACCTTCAGCAGCAGGTCAATGGCCTCGGTGGAGTAGTTGCAGGTATCGAAGTACAGCTTGCGCAGCTGCTCATCGAACGTGACGGTATCGCCCTTGCGCACCGACCAAGAGCGGAAACGGCCCATCTGGTAGGGAATGGCGCCGCCGCCATGCGCCACCACGATCTTCAGGTTCGGGAAGTCCTGGAACACCCTGGAGTTCAGCAGCGAAATGACCGCAATGCTCTCCTCGTTGATGAACTTGAGCGTGTACGACTCGCGCGCGCTGCAGCTGCCGGCGGAGTGGATCAGGCCGGGCACGTCGAGGCGCGTCATGGCCTCGTAGAGCGGATACCAGAACGGGTCGCCGAGCCCGGGCGGCGTGGGGCCTTCGCTTTCGGTGGGATCCGGATTGATCAGGCAGCCGACGAAACCCAGTTCGTTCACGCAACGCTCGAGCTCGGGCACCGCGCGCTCGGCCGGGGATTCCAGCATGTGCTGCGGCAGTCCGGCCACGCCGCGGAAGCGATCCGGGAACATGGCCACGAAGCGGGCGATGATGTCGTTGCAGTGGCGGGACCACAGGTCGGTCACGCGGCCCGGCTTGACCGAATGCATCTGCAGGTAAGGCCGCGGCGAGATGAACTGCACATTGGTGCCGACGGTATCCATGCTGCGCACCAGCTCTTCGGCCACTTTGCGCACCGATGCGTCTGGAATTTTCGGCGTAGTCGAGGGATTGGCGCGTCCGCCAATGAGTTCCGCCATGAAGCGGAAGCTCTCGGGGGGCATGACGACGTGGGCGTGGGAATCAATGATCATGGTTTTCAGCCTTGGGTTGCGCCGGCCAGTACGGCCAGGCATTCGAGTTGCRGGAGCATGCTGTGCTGCAGGTCATACACGACGATGTGCCGCGCGGGCCGGTCTTCCGGATCGGGGAAGCAGTTCAGCCACTCGGCATTGACGGCGTCGCGCACGCTGTTGTCCTTCACGTAGATGGTCAGTTTCACCACGTCCGCCAGCGTGCCGCCGCCTGCTGCCAGCACGCTGGCCAGGTTTCGGAATGCATGAAAGGCCTGTGTCGCGGCCCCGGGCGGCAGCTCGCCGGTGGTCAGATCCTTGCCCGCGATAGCGGAGGAACAGAGGACATTGCCAAGGCGCGCGCCGGTGGGGATGGGAGCGTTGTGTGCAAGGCCGGGCACATCGATCGAACGGGGTGGTCTGGTCATGGGATGCCTGGGATCAAAGGGTGGCGGTGTGGCCGCCGTCGAAGAAATGGGCCGGCACAGTCGCCAGGAATTCGGCGAAACCGGTGGTGCCTGCGGGCACGTGCAAGGCCATGGCGGCGGCGGCCCGCTGCTCGTTGCCGGTGCGAATGGCTTGGGCGATGCACTGGTGGTCTTCCAGTGATTTGGCAACCTGCTGGCCGGTGGCGAAGTCGCGCATCCGGTAGCGCTGCAGGCGCCGCCGCGCCGCGCGGATATGGCTGGCCAGGTAGTCGTTGCGGCAACCCCGGTAGATGGCTTCGTGAAAGGCCTCGTTTGCGGCTGCGTAGCCTTCTGGAACCGGGGCCGCCGCTATCCGGCGGCATAGCGACAGGCCTGATTCGAGCGCGGCATACAGCGCTTCGTCGCCGCGGCGCGCCGCCAGCCTTGCGGCTAACGACTCCAGTTCACCCACGTATTCCAGCATCGCCCGTACCTTGCCGACGGACAGGCGCGCCACCGTCGCACCTTGTCGCGGGGCCATGTCTACCAGTGAGTGCGCCGCCAGTTGCTGTAGGGCTTCCCGTACGGGTGTGCGCGAAACGCTAAAGCGCTGCGCTAGTTCCCGTTCGTCCAGCGGCCAGCCCGGACACAGGATGGCAGCCTCGATCTCAGCCTCCAGCGTGGCGCGGATGTCTTCCGCCCGGCTGTGGCGCCCGGTGGGCCGAAGCAGGTGCATCAGGGCAAGGGGAGTCTGTTGCATACGAATTGGCTGCTGCCGTTTGGCTTCATGTTGCACAAAAATATACAACAAAATGTTCGTGGTATGCAAAGAGGTTGATTGATGTTTCGACTGAGGACGTCGAAATTCCTGGCGACACTTTCTTCTATGCTGGGAAAGGGCGACCGCGTGTCAGCGGAGGAAAAACTGCCAGGGCTCCCCGCGATCCCATGCCAGTATTGGGTTTCGGCTGCATGGCCGTGACAAAGTCATGTGGCTGGAGCGCGCTTGCAAGAGAGCTGGGCACGCCACAAATGCGGTGCGTCCCCCTGAAGTCAGCAGCCTTATCCCTAGGGAAACCACCTACGACTGATGAACAAATTGCTGTTTGTGGTGTATTGAAACTATGCTTCTGGTATGCCAGAATTCGATCAACACGGGGCGCCTTCCTCTTTTACCGGACAACTTACCCAATGAAGACTTCTGACTTTCCCGGCGAGCAGGCCGATAAGACCGCCGAAGCTGCGGTAGCCGCAGTGACCAGCGTCCTGCGGCCGGCCTCTATCGCCATCGTCGGTGCGTCGGCGGATGCCCGCTCGTTCGGCGGATTTGTGCTGGCAAACCTCGAACGCTTCGGTTACGCCGGCGCTGTTCACCTGGTCAGCCGCAGTAGCACGGAAATCAATGGCCGAGCCTGCGTGAAGGCGGTGGGCGAGCTGCCCGCAGGTATCGACCTGGCCGTGCTGGCGATCCCCGAGGCCGGCGTGCTGGATGCCGTACGAACCCTGGCTGCGCGGGGCACAAAGGCTGCAGTGTTGTTCGCCTCCGGGTACGCCGAGACCGGCGAGGCTGGCCGCGAGCGRCAGGAACGGCTGGCCGCCGTGGCGCGCGACGGCGGTATGGCGCTGCTTGGCCCGAACTGCATGGGCTTCACGAATTTCGCGGCCAACGTGCCGGTGACCTTTGAGGCCGTGCAGCCATACCCGTGCGGCGACCGCCCGGGAATTGGCGTGGTGGCGCAAAGCGGTGCGATGGCCGCCAACATGCGCGATGCCTTCGTGGGCCGGGGCCTGCCGCTGACCGCGGTGGTATCCACGGGCAATGAGGCGTCGCTCGGCGTCGAGGACTTCGTTGCCCATTACATCGATGACCCGCAAACCTGCGTGCTGGCCGTGTACGCCGAACAGGTGCGCCGTCCGAAGATCTTCCTTGCGCTGGCGCGCAGGGCGCGCGAGGCCGGCAAGCCCATCGTGATGCTGATGCCCGGGCGCAGCGAGCGTGCCCGCGAGGCCGCTCAGTCGCACACCGGCGCCTTGGCCGGCGACCACGCCACCGCTTGCGTGGCGCTGACGCGCGAGGMGGTGGTGCTAGTCGATACGCCAGACGAGCTCGTTGACGCAGCAGCAATCCTGCTCCGTTTTCCGGTGCCGCCAGCTGGTGGCCCGGCTTTTATGACCGGTTCCGGCGCAATGAAGAACGTCGCGCTGGATTTCTGTGACGGGCTGGGCCTGGACCTTCCGCCGCTCGGCGAGGAGACAACCGCGCGCCTTGCCGCTATGTTGCCGGACTACGCGGTGGCCGAGAACCCTCTGGACTACACCACCATTGGCGTGCGCCAGCCGGGGCTGGTCGGTGAGGTCCTGCTGACCATGCTCTCTGATGCGGCAGTGGGCAGCATCGTGCTGAGCATCCCGGCCGGCCCGGAAGTGGCCCAGCGTGACAAGGCGGAGCATATCGTTCCCGCACTGGCCCGTGCGGGCAAGCCGGCGGTCCTGGTAGTCACCGGCGACAGCGGTCCAATCGAGCCCTTCTTTGTCGACGCCATCCGCGCCAGTGGCGTGCCGTTCTTCCGCTCGCCCGACCGAGCGCTGCGCGCGCTCGCCAGGGTGTCGGCTTACGGCGAGGCGCTGCAGCGTGCCAGCCGTGCCAGCCAGTCCGTTCCCGCCGCCGTACCGTTGCCGGGCGCGATCCCACCTTCGGGCGTGTTCGCGGAATACCAGGGCAAGGCGTGGCTGGCTGCTGCGGGCCTGACCGTGCCCGAGGGCGCGCTCGCTACCGGCGTTGACGAAGCGGTCGCCATCGCCACGCGCATTGGCTATCCGGTCGTCATCAAGGCACAGGCCAGCGAACTGCCGCATAAGAGCGATGTGGGCGGCGTGATTGTCGGACTGGCTGACGAAGCCGCGCTGCGCGCCGGCTGGGGCCGGCTGCAGCAGAACATCACAACGCATCGCCCCGGCCTGGTGCTAGACGGCGTGCTGGTGGAGGCGATGGGGCAGCGCGGTCTGGAGCTGGTGGTCGGCGCCCGGCGCGATGCGGGCTGGGGTCCGGTGGTGCTGGTCGGCCTGGGTGGCGTGTGGATCGAGGCGCTGAAGGATGTTCGCCTGGTGCCGGCCGACCTCTGCGAGGCCGACGTGATGCAGGAATTGGGGCGCCTGAAGGCCGCCTCGCTGCTGCGCGGTGTCCGCGGCGAGGCCGCCGTCGACGAGGCAGCCATTGCCCGGGCGGTAAGGCTGATCGGCGAGCAGATGCGCGCCAACCCGGCGATTGCTGAAATCGACATCAACCCGCTGGTGGCCTATCCCGACCGCGTGCTGGCGCTGGACGCGCTGGTGGTCTGCAGCCCGCAAGCCCGGTGAATCACGGCCCATCTACGCGAATCAAATACACAGCCTATACATATGAAGCTGACATTTTCTCCCTCCGACGAAGCGTTCCGCCAGGAGGTGCGCGCCTTCGTCATGGYGAACCTGCCCACGGACGTCCGGCGCAAGGTTGAGTTCGGCCTGCGCCTGGAGCACGCTGACTACGTGACCTGGTTCCGCATCCTGGAGGCTCGCGGCTGGCTGACGCCGGGCTGGCCTGTCGAATACGGCGGTCCGGGCTGGAACCATGTGCAGCGGTACATCTTCGACGAGGAAACCATGCTGGGCGGGGCGCCGCGCATCATCGCCAGCGGCATCCAGATGCTGGGGCCGGTGCTGATCGCCTTTGGCACACCTGAGCAGAAAGCGAAGTACCTGCCTGACATCCGCCAGAGCAAGACCTGGTGGGCGCAGGGCTTTTCCGAGCCGGGCGCCGGTTCCGATCTGGCCGCAGTACGGACCACGGCCGTGCTGGAGCCGGATGGCAGGCACTTCGTGGTCAACGGCCACAAGGTGTGGACCTCGTACGCGCACTGGTGCTCGATGATGTTCGCGCTGGTGCGCACCGACCCGAACGCGGCCAAGCCACAGGAAGGCATTTCGTTCCTGCTGATCGACATGAATAGCCCCGGCGTGCAGGTGCGGCCCATCCGCATGCTGGAGGGCGGCACGGATCTTAACGAGTGCTACCTCGACAACGTGCGGGTGCCGGTGGAGAACCTGGTGGGCGAGTTGAACCACGGCTGGTCCTACGGCAAATACCTGCTTGGTCATGAGCGCACCGGCATCGCCGGCATTGGCTCTTGCAAGCAGCAATTGCGGCGTGCCCGCGCGCTGGCAGCGAGCCAGGGGCTGGACCAGGATCCGGTGTTGCAGTCGCGTCTGGCCCAGTTCGAGATCGAGCTGATGGCGCTGGAGTTTACAGCGCTGCGCATGCTCAGCGACAACCAGCAGAGCCGGGTGCCAGCGGTGGAGGCGTCCATGCTCAAGGTGCGCGGCACCGAGTTGCGCCAGGCCATCTACGAACTGCTGGTGGAAGTAGCCGGCCCGMACGCGGTGCCGTTTGAGGAAGCGGCGCTGCGCGGCGAACTGGACGACACCGCCAGCCCGGCCGAATTATCGGCGCTGGCGGCCAACTACCTCGATGCCCGCAAGCTGTCGATTTACGGCGGCGTGAATGAAGTGCAGCGCAACCTGATCAGCAAGGCCTTTCTGGCTGCCTGACACACCGTACCGAGACCATGGATTTCTCTCTGAACGACGAACATATTGCGCTGCGCGACGCGGTGCGCCGTTTCTGCGACGGCGAGTACCCCGAGCATCGCCGTGGCAATGTCGAAACTGCCGATGAGGCCGAGGCACGCTGGGCCACCATGGCCGACCTCGGCCTGCTCGGACTGCCGCTCGCGGCGGACGTGGGCGGCGGCGAGCAAGGGCCGGCCGAAATGATGTTGGTAGCCCAGGAACTTGGCCGGGCGCTGGGCGGCGGGGCTTGGCTGTCCAGCACGGTGCTGGCCGGGCAACTGCTTGATGCAGCGGGCACGCCCGCGCAGCGCCGGCAATGGCTGCCGGCGCTGGCGGCGGGGCAGGCGCGGCTGGCGCTGGCCATCGGCGAGGCGGACGCCCGCTATGACCTGTCGCATGTCAGCACGCTGGCCCAGCCGGACGGCCAGGGATGGATGCTCGAAGGCGCCAAGACGCTTGTGCTCGACGGTGCACAGGCCGACGCCTTCATCGTGGCCGCGCGTACCGCGGGCGAGGTCAACGACGAAGCGGGCGTGACGCTCTTTCTCGTCGAGGCCGCCACGCCCGGCCTAGGCATACGCGAATTCCGCACGCTTGATGGCCGCAGCGCCGCGCACCTGACGCTGCACCAGCTGCGCCTGGGCGCCGACGCGGTCGTGGGAGAGACTTGCGACGCGCTGCCGTGGATACAGGCAGCTGCCGACCGTGCCAGCGCCGTGCTGTGCGCGGAGGCGACCGGTGCGCTGGAAGCGCTGCTCGACCTGACCGCGGAGCACCTAAAAAACCGCAAGCAGTTCGGTACGCCGCTGGCCAAGTTCCAGGTGCTCCAGCACCACGTGGCCGACATGCTGATCGCGCTCGAACAATGCAAGTCCATGGCCTGCGTGGCAGCCATGGCGGTGGCCGATGGTGACCCCGCGCAGCGCCGCCGGCTGGTGTCCGCCGCCAAGGTTGTGATCGGGCAGGCGGGGCGGCAGGTCGGACAGTGGGCCATCCAGTTGCACGGCGCCATGGGTATGACGGACGAATGCAGGGTGGGGCATTACGCCAAGCGCCTGATGGTCATCAACCAATTGTTTGGCGACGCCGCGCATCACCTGGGCAGTTTTGCCCGGCAGCCCTAGCACGCATTCCAGATCGGTCTGGCCGCTCTGCCCCCTCCGACCGCAGGCGAGAGAGGGGAGAAGGCGGTCGTCCATCTTGAACACTCCTTCCTATCGCGCCTTGCCCGTTCAGACAAGAAACACACAGGAGACAAAGACATGGCCCTCATCCACACCATCCGGTCCGCATGCGGCGCACTCGCCCTCGGGCTGGCATTCGCATGCGGTGCCCACGCGCAGGAAAAGCCGCCGATCAAGTTCCTGGTCGGCTTCCCCCCAGGCGGCTCGACTGACACCGTCGCGCGCGTGCTGGCAGACAAGCTGCAGGGCATGCTCGGCCAGCCGGTGATTGTCGATAACAGGCCCGGCGCCGGGGGCCGGGTGGCCACCGGGATGTTGAAGAACAGCGCCCCGGACGGCCTGACCTACATGGTGGCGCCAAATGCCACCACGGTCTTTCCCACGCTGCTGTATCCGCCCGCGACGCTCAAGTACGRCCTGCTGTCCGACCTGGCGCCGGTGGCGGTGGTGATCTCCTACCCGCTGGCCCTTGTGGTCAGCAGCCAGACGGGCGTCAATGACGTGAAGGGCTTCGTGGCTTGGGCGAAGGCGCATCCGGGCAAGGCAATGTTCGGCACCGCGGGCCTGGGAGGGCAGACGCACTTCACTGGCCTGCAGTTCGGCAAGGCAATCGGCGTACCGATGAGTGTCGTGCCCTACAAGGGCAACGGCCCGCTCGTGACTGACCTGCTAGGCGGGCAGCTGGCTTCGGCCGTGATGACCGCCGGTGATATCGCGCCGCATGCCAAGGGCGGCAAGGTCCGCATCGTCGGCGTGTTCGGCGCAGCGCGCTCGCCGTTGCTCCCCGGTGTGCCCACGGTGACCGAGCAGGGCGTGGCGGTCGACGGCAGTGACGCCTGGGCAGGCRTCTGGGCGCCCGCGCACACGCCGAAGGCGGAGCTAGAGCGCATGCAGGCCGCACTGAGCAAGGTGCTCGCCATGCCAGATGTCCGCACCATACTGCAGACCAGGGCAACGCTGAATCCCGACTTCCGGCCGGCAGCCGAGCTCGACCGCCTGCAGCGTAATGAACTGGCCTATTGGGGCCCGATCATCAAGGCCAGCGGCTTCACGCCCGACCAATGAAGCCCTCGCATCCCGCAAGCTTCCCTAGCTCTCGTATTCCATCATGACCCTGAACGGATCCGCCTACATTGTGGGAGCCTATGAGCATCCCACCCGCAAAGCCGACGACCTGTCGGTGATGCGCCTGCACGCCGACGTCGCCCGCGGCGCGCTGGCCGACGCCGGCCTGACCGCAGCCGATATCGACGGCTACTTCTGCGCGGGCGACGCGCCAGGCCTGGGAACCACCACTGTGGTCGAATACCTCGGGTTGAAGCCGCGCCACGTGGATTCCACCGAATGCGGGGGCTCCGCGCCGATCCTGCACGTCGCCCACGCGGCCGAGGCCATTGCCGCCGGGCGCTGCAATATCGCGCTGATCACGCTGGCCGGCCGTCCCCGCGCGGCCGGCGCCTCGCTCGCGCTGAGGGCACCGGATCCGGATGCGCCCGAGGTGGCCTTCGAACTGCCGTTCGGCCCCGCCACGCAGAACCTCTACGGTCTGGTGGCCAAACGCCATATGTACGAGTTCGGCACCACCAGCGAGCAGCTCGCGTGGATCAAGGTGGCGGCTTCCCATCATGCCCAGCACAATCCGCACGCCATGCTGCGCAATGTGGTGACGGTGGAAGACRTGGTCAGCTCGCCGATGGTGGCCGACCCGCTGCACCGCCTCGACTGCTGCGTCATGAGCGACGGTGGCGGCGCGCTGATCGTGACGCGCCCCGAGATCGCCCGGCAGCTCAAGCGGCCACTGGTGAAGGTGCGCGGCACCGGCGAGGCGCCCAAGCACGGCATGGGCGGCAACATCGACCTGACATGGTCGGCCGCCGCATGGTCGGGCCCGGCCGCGTTTGCCGAAGCCGGTATCACGCCTGCCGACATCAAGTACGCATCGCTGTACGACAGCTTCACCATCACTGTGCTGATGCAGCTCGAGGACCTGGGCTTCTGCAAGAAGGGCGAGGGCGGCAAATTCGTCGCCGACGGCGGCCTGATCTCCGGCGTGGGGCGCCTGCCGTTCAACACCGATGGCGGCGGCCTGTGCAACAACCATCCGGCCAACCGCGGCGGCGTCACTAAGGTAATCGAGGCGGTGCGCCAGCTGCGCGGCGAGGCGCATCCCGCGGTGCAGGTCCCCAACTGCGACCTGGCACTGGCCAGCGGCATTGGCGGCGCACTGGCTTCGCGCCACACCGCAGCCACGCTGATTCTTGAAAGGGAATGAACACCATGAGCACACCCGCCACTCCTGCCACCCCTGCTAACCCGGCCGCCAAGGCGCCGCCAGCCGGTCCGCGCAAGATTCCCGCGCCGCGCACGCTGCCGGAAAGCCAGGCGTTCTGGGAGGCTGCGGATGCCGGCCGCCTGGTGCTGAAAGCGTGCCTGGACTGCCACGCGCCGCACTACTACCCGCGCGACATCTGCCCGCACTGCCAGTCCGACCGCACCGAATGGCGCGACGCCGGCGGCTTCGGCACGGTCTACTCGTTCAGCACCATGGGCAAGGGCGAGGCCGCCTGGACGCTCGCCTACGTCCGGCTGGACGAAGGCGTGACGATGATGACCAACCTGGTGGACTGCGACCCGCGCGAGATCGAGATCGGCCAGCGCGTGAAGGTCGTGTTCAAGCCGAGCGACGGCGGTTACGCCGTGCCGATGTTCACCCCGGCATAAGGACCTGAGGCAACGACTATGGCTGATACCCGACACAACGTACACGGCACGGGCGAGCGCAAAGGCCMGCTGTCCCGCTTCACCATCCTCGACGCCTCGCGCGTGCGCGCCGGCCCCACCGCGGTGCGGCTGTTCGCCGACTTGGGCGCGCGCGTGATCAAGCTGGAGATCCCGCCGGGCGCGCCGGGCGGCGACGACATGATCGGCGGACSCGACCACAACCGTGCCGACTACGAGAACCTGCACCGCAACAAGGAAAGCCTCACGCTCAACATGAAGACCCCGGGGGGCGTGAAGATCCTGCATGAGCTGGTCAGCCGCGCCGATGTCTTCATCGAGAACTACCGTCCTGACGTGAAGCACCGCCTTGGCATCGGCCCGGACGCGCTGCGCGCGATCAACCCGCGGCTGGTCTACGCGAGTATTTCCGGCTTCGGTCAGGACGGTCCCTACGCGGGCTGGCCCGGCTTCGATTCCATTGCGCAGGGCATGGGCGGGCTGATGAGCGTGACCGGCAAGCCGGGCGAAGGCCCGATGCGCGTCGGCATTCCGCTTGCGGACCTGTGCGCGGGCCACTTCTGCGCGATGGGCATCCTCACGGCACTACTGGAGCGTGAGGCATCGGGCGAAGGGCAGTGGGTGCAGACCTCGCTGCTGGAAGCGCAGATCGCCATGCTCGACTTCCAGGCCGCGCAGTGGCTGGTGGACCGCAAGATCCCCGAACAGACCGGCAATGAACATCCGCTGACCGTGCCCACGGGCGTGTTCGCCACCAGCGACGGCTACCTGAATATCGCCGCGATCGGCCAGACCATGTGGAAGCGCCTGTGCGAGGCGCTGGAAGTGCCGCACCTCGTCGACGAACCCGGCCTGGGTTCCGATCCGGAACGCGTGCGCAACCGCGACAAGGTCAATGCAGCGATCGAAGCCGCGCTGCGCACGCGCACCACCGCCGAATGGACCGAGCGGCTACTGAAGGCCGGCGTGCCGTGCGGCCCTATCCACCGCGTGGATCAGGTGTTTGCCGACCCGCAGGTGAAGCACCTTGGCGTGGCCTGGCCGATGCAGCACGCCGAACTTGGCGACGTCGCGCTCGTCGGGCAGCCGATGCGCCTGTCGCGCTATCCGCGCAACCTGCCGCCGCAACCAGCACCGCATCAGGGCGCCAATACCGACGACATCCTGCGCGAACTCGGCTACAGCGCAGCCCAGGTCGACGAACTGCGCGCCGCCTACATCGTTTGAACGCAAGGACACTTCCATGGCAAGACTCGTCGCCGCTTTCGGCTCCTCCCACAGCATCATGCTGGTGTGCCAGCGTGAAGACTGGCAGCACGGCTTCCGCCAGGTCGACCCGAAGAACCCGCACTACTTCGACCGGGCCGGCAACCCGACCACCTATGAGGCGCTGCTTGCGGTCGCCCCGGCCGATGCCGAGACGATGGTGACGCCCGAACGCATGGGCGAGCGCTACGACCAGGCCGAAGCCGCCATGGACGAGCTGCGCGAGCGCATCCGCGCGGCCCGGCTCGACGTGCTGCTCGTGGTCGGGGACGACCAGACCGAGCTGTTCCGCACCACCAACAACCCGGCCTTCGCGATCTACTACGGCGACACCATCCGCAATGCGAAGCGCGAAGAGAGCCAGTCGGACAGCYGGTACAAGAAGGCCCGCATGGCACGCCAGGAGCCCGACGTCGACCGTGACTACCCTGTCGACGCCGACATGGGCCGCTGGATGATCCGTGAGCTGTGCGACCGTGACTTCGACATCGCCGCCATGGACGGGCTCGAGCGCGGCCAGTTCGAAGGCCATGCATTCTCGTTTATCCACCGCCGCTACCTGCAGGGGCTGGACCTGCCAGTGGTGCCGGTCATCGTCAACACCTTCGACCCGCCCAACCAGCCCACGCCGCGCCGCTGCATCCAGCTTGGCGCCGCGCTGCGCGAGTTGATTGCCGCCTATCCCGAAGAGCTGCGCGTGGGCGTGCTGGCCTCGGGCGGGCTGAGCCACTTCGTGGTGGATGCCGAGCTCGACAACGCGATCATCGACGCCATCCGCCGGAAGGACACCGGCTTTCTCGCATCGCTGGACCCGCGCCAGCTCCAGGCGGGCAGCTCCGAGATCCGCAACTGGCTGATCGCCGTGGAGACCGTGCGCGACCTCGACCTTGAATGGGTGTCCTATGTCCMGGGTTACCGCACGCCTGCGCTGACCGGCACCGGCCTGTGCTTCGCGGCCTGGCACACCCTGGATTGAACCACTGAACAGAGCCATACCAACGACCATGAGTGAAATCGAATCCAATGTACAACGCCTGCGCCGGCTCGACTGCTGCGCGGTGTCAGACGCGCTCGACAAGCTGCAGCTGCCGGGCACCGTGACGGGCCTGCCGCAGCGCTCCGGCGCCGGGCGCATTGCCGGCCGCGCCATTACCGTCAAGCTCGGCACCGGCGCACCGCCGCCCGGACCGACGCGCCATCTCGGCTGCACGGCGATCGAGCAGGCCGGGCCGAACAACATCATCGTCGTCGAGCAGCGTACCGGCGTAGAGGCGGGAAGCTGGGGCGGGCTACTGTCGCTCGGGGCCAAGGTGCGTGGCATCGCTGGCGTCGTGGCGGACGGCCCGGTGCGCGATATCGACGAAGCCCTCGACTTCGATTTCCCTGTGTTCAGCCGCGCGCTGACCGCGCTTACCGCCCGCAGCCGCGTGGTCGAGCAAGGTACCAATGTCGCGGTGCAGATCGGCAACGTGACGGTGGAAGAGGGCGACTACGTGGTCGCGGACCRCAGCGCCGTGATCTTCATCGCCGCGCGCGACATCGCGCGCGTACTGGAGACTGCCGAAGCCATCGTGCGCAAGGAATCCGTGATGGCGAAAGCCATCCTGGGCGGCACGCCCATCGGGGAAGTCATGGGCGGCAACTATGAACACATGCTGAAGGGTTGAGAGACATGAGCGAACAACAGGACATCAACGTCGCGCGCGCCGCGAAGCTGGACACGGCCACGCTGAGCGACGCGCTGGACAAGCACGGCATCGCGGGTCAGTGCTACCGCATCAAGGCCCGAGGCGAGGGCTTCGCCACGGCTGGCCGCGCCTACACGCTGCTGTACGGCCCTGCATCGAACCCGCCCGGCACCGTGGGCGACTACATTGACGACGTGCCGCCGGGCAGCATCCTTGTGCTCGACAACGGTGGCCGCGACAACGCAACGGTGTGGGGCGACATCCYCACGGAGATCGCGCACCGTCGCGGCATTGCCGGCACCGTGATCGACGGCGTGTGCCGTGACGTCGCGCTGTGCCGCCAGCTCGGCTACCCGGTGTTCAGCAAGGACCACTGGATGCGCACGGGCAAGGACCGCGTGCAGGTGGAAGCCACCAACGTGGTCGTCAATATCGGCGATGCGCGCGTGCAGCCTGGGGACATCCTGCGCGGTGACGCCGACGGCGTTGTGGTCATCCCGCGCGAGCACGAAACCGCTGTGCTCGACACCGCCGAGCAGATCGAGCACGCGGAGAACGCCATCCGCGAAGCCGCGCGTGGCGGCATGCGCCTGGACGAGGCGCGCCGCCAGTTCCGCTACCACCAGCTGCAGACCAAGGGAGCCTGACCATGGCGGAACACGACGCAACCAGCACCACGATCCGCGAATTCGAGCGCGTCAGCGCCGAGATCGTCAACGACGCGCGCGCATTGCCCACCGCCACGCTGCATGAAGCGGGCGGAAAGATCGGCGTAGTGTCGCCCGCTATCAAGCCCATCGCACCGGAGTTCTGCGTCTGCGGCCCGGCACTGACTGTCCATTCGCCTGGCGGCGACAACCTGTGGCTGCACCGCGCGCTGGATATCGCCCAACCCGGCGACGTGCTGGTGGTGCACGTGAGCGGCGCCTACGAGCACGGCTACTGGGGCGAGATCATGACCACTGCGGCAAAAGTGAAGAAGCTTGGCGGGCTGGTCATCGACGGTTGCGTGCGCGATGGCGTGCTGCTGGAGGAAATCGGCTTCCCGGTGTTCGCGCGCGGCCTGTGCATCCGCGGTACCGGCAAGGACTATGGCGCAATCGGCTGGCTCAATGCGCCGGTGCTGATCGGCGGAGCCCGCGTGGAAGCGGGCGACCTGGTCGTGGGCGACTGCGACGGCGTGGTGGTGGTGCCGCGCGCCCGCGCCGGGGAGGTCGTGGACAAGGCCCGGGACCGCGAGGCCACCGAAGCCGCCATTCTTAAGCGGGTGGAGGCGGGCGAGACCACGATGCGGATTTACGGCTTTCACTGAGCGGAGCCAGATACCATGACCGAGACCCCGCAAGGACAGCCGCCAGAACTCGCGGTCGACGGGCACGTCGCCGTCATCACGCTGCGCCGGCCCGACGTGGCCAACCGCCTCGAGCCCGAAGACCTCGACCTGCTGCGTGAGTACCTGGAGACGGTGAACGGTGACACCCGGGTGCGCGTGCTGCGTATCGAAGGGCAGGGCCGGCACTTCTGCAGCGGTTTCAATATCGGCCGCCTCGGCGGGGCCGATGTCGGTGCCCGCTTCGAGGCACTGGCCAATGCGCTGGAACAGGCGCGGCCAGTCACCATTGCCATACTGCACGGCGGCGTGTACGGCGGCGCCACCGACCTGGCGCTGGCGTGCGACTTCCGGCTCGGCGCCGCCGGCGCCGAGATGTCCGTCCCAGCCGCGCGCCTGGGCCTGCTGTTCTACCGCGGCGGCCTGGAGCGCTATGTCAGGCGGTTGGGCCTGGCCACGGCCAAGCGCATCCTGCTGATGGCCGACAAATTCGATGCGTCCGCGATGCTGGCCTGCGGGTACCTGGATCGGCTGGAGGACAGCCAGCAGGCACTGCAGGCGCTTGCGGCACAGGCGAGCGAGAGCCTGGCCGGCATGGCACCGCTGGCGCTGCTTGGCATGAAGAAACACCTGAACCGCATCGCGCGTGGCGAGCTCGATACCGCTGAGCTGACACAAGACATCGCTGTGGCCGATGCTTCCGAGGACCTGCGCGAAGGCGCACTAGCCTGGCGGGAAAAGCGCGCGCCGCGCTTTGCCGGCCGTTGATTTGGGATGCATACGATGAGCGACGTCAACTATTTCACGCGCATGCAGCGCGGGCAGGCACCCGCCCCGGCTGTCGCCGGACTGCTTGGCGGCGTAGTACGCGCTGCCGACCTGGAGGCGGGCACGCTGGAATCCGACTACCTTGCCACCGGCACATTCCTCAATCCGGCCGGCCAGGTGCAGGGCGGCATGCTGGGCGCCATGCTGGACGACGTGACCGCGATGCTGGTCACCGCGACGCTGGCCGATGGCGAGTTCTGCGCCACGCTGAGCCTAAATCTCTCCTTCCTGAGACCGGCGCAGGCCGGGCCGCTGCAAGGGCGGGCGCGCCTGGAGCGGCGCGGCCGAAATGTCTGCAACGTGGTCGGGGAACTGCGCCAGGACGGCCAAGTGGTGGCAACCGCGACGGCTATCTGTATGTTGGTCCGGCCGGCATGAGCGCGCATTGCGTCGAGGGGAAATGCGTTGCAGGCAGCGCGATCACGAATGACCGGCAGATTTCCTCCTCGC
Organism: Cupriavidus sp. 01L46; assembly: GCF_056399905.1. Classification (NCBI taxonomy): domain Bacteria; kingdom Pseudomonadati; phylum Pseudomonadota; class Betaproteobacteria; order Burkholderiales; family Burkholderiaceae; genus Cupriavidus; species Cupriavidus sp. 01L46. The sequence goes on along the minus strand of NZ_JBFTSF010000068.1, from coordinate 2,472 downwards.
TCGCTTGCGGGAGAAGGCAGATAACAACAAGTTCGCCTTGATGACTCGTGCGGACGCATCTGCGGCCGGGCGGCGTATCGAGGCACAAACAGCCCGAATCAGGGAACACCCCATGCAATTCATCAGCTTCACCCACCAGGGCCGGAACAGCTTCGGMGCCATCGCCGGCGGCGGCGTGATCGACCTCGGCGCAAGGCTTGGGCTGACCGACTTGGGCCAGGCGCTGCGCCGGCGGCCCGTCGACGCACTGATCGACGAGGCCGGCAGGCATGCCGCCGACTTGCCGGCTGCCGAAACCCTCGACGCGTACCGGCCGGTGGTGGCCGACCCGGAGAAGATCCTCTGTGCCGGCCTCAACTATGCAGAGCACGTCCGCGAAACGCAAAAGGAACGCACCGAGCGCCCCACCATCTTCCTGCGCGTGGCTGAGTCGCAGGTTGGTCACGGCCAGCCGATCCTGCTGCCGCTAGAGTCAGCGCGGCTGGACTACGAGGGCGAGATCGCCGTGGTCATCGGCAAGCGTGGCCGCCGCATTCCCGAGGACCAGGCCTTCTCCTACATCGCCGGCTTCGCCTGCTACAACGACGGCAGCATCCGCGACTGGCAGACGCACACCTCGCAATGGGGGCCGGGCAAGAATTTCCAGCACACCGGGGGCTTCGGCCCGACATTGGTGACAAGCGACGAGATCGGTGAGAACGAGGTTCTCATGTTGGAAACCCGCCTCAACGGACAAGTCATGCAGCGTGCCACCACCGACATGCTGATCTTCGCCATCCCTGAGCTGGTCGCGTACTGTTCCAGCTTCGTCACGCTGTCTCCCGGCGACGTCATCGTCACCGGCACGCCCGGCGGGGTTGGCGCGCGGCGTCAGCCGCCTGTCTTCATGAAGGATGGTGACATGGTGGAAGTCGAGGTGAGCAAACTGGGCGTGCTGCGCAACCCGGTGCGATCCGAGATCCAGGAAGGATGCTGACACGTGCGTCCAGTTGTTTTGGAGCAGCCTTGGAGAGCATCGTGCTGAAAGCACTGCCCTCCAAACAGCAGGCGCAATGGGGACCGCCTGCTCGCCAGCTTTGCATCGGCGTGGGGAATCTCGGCCACTCTTGGCCGGAATGGGGGCCGGTGTACAGCTGGTGGCGCCGGCGCCGAGGACTTCACCGAGGTCATGGGCGAAGGTCACCATATAACGCCCGTCGCCGAAGGCCAGCGCCTGGCGGGGCGCACGGTGGAGTTTCTCGACCTGGCCGATGTACACCACGTGATCCCCGCCGGGATGGGCCACGATCTTGGTGCATTCCAAATGGGCGGCGCAATCGTCGATGATGGGCACGCCGCCCAGCCCGGCGTGGACCGCGACACTTTGGAACTTGTCGTCGGACGTTCGGGCAAATTGGTTGGAGATCTGGACCTGGTGGTCGACAAGGATATTGACCACGAAGCGCTCGCTGTCGCGAGACGCCGGGTAGCTGCTGGAGGTGAGCGACTGGCTCCAATGGATCTGCGGCGGATCGAGCGAGACGGAGTTGAAGGAATTGGCCGTGGAGGACATCGACCACACCCGTACGCGGGCCAGGTCGCCCCAGACCGACGGCATCGTCGAACGGCTGCAGCGAGAACATCAGGGGCGATGGTGTTACGGCAAAACGCCAATGCGCACCTTCCTCGACTCGCGGGAACTCGCCAAGGAGAAACTGATCCCGTATTGAGTGCAGCGCTCGCGCTCGACGGCGGTGTCAATTTAATGATCCTCAACACTACCCGACTGCGCTATTGCGATAAAACCAAGCATGATTGACTCATTTTAGCCAACGCCCGCGCTCGCCTGCGCACACCTTGCCTCTGAAAAGTGTCGACGGGTATTCTTTTACGGTGTATTCAGCCAGGCCGAGCTGCCGGGCAATGGCCTTGTTGGAATGGCCTTCCAGCAGAAGCGCCAGCACAGTGCCTTGGCGCGGGGTCAGCCCGAGGTCTGCCGGCGTAACCTGGATCATTTGCGTTGACCCTTGCAATTGAGCCTCTCGGGCCTTCGCCGTGACGTTGGGAGCCGCACGCTGAAGACCCGGATTCGCTGAGTATTCTCTCAGCCGCGCGAATAAATGTATGCGGTTGGGTACGCCGAGCCGCGTGAAGATTGCCGACACATCCCCCTTAGCKGCATTCTCCGTTATCCCCAAGCGCCTAGCGATATGCTTGTTACTTGCCCCGTCCAACAGCATTTCAAGGACTTCACCTTGACGTTCGCTCAGGCCGTGTTCTTCGTTCACGTTCATATCACCTCGGTCAAGCCTGCCAACGAACGGGTACACATACTGCGTGGCATATGCATTCCCGAGCGTGAAGGTAGCCGTGGCCAGTGTGCATGGAAAGTTCGTCTAACCATGAAATGGCGCGGCAGCCCCAACTGTTGGTACCAGTTAATTGGCAAGAAAGTCGACTACCATCCGGTTGAACGCATCGGCGTGCTCCCAC